>JAUWDQ010000011.1 GCA_030608745.1 Pseudomonadota bacterium
GACCATCTTGTGCTTCATTCTTGATGGCTTCGTAAAAAGTCCAACTTCTGCGTTGCACTGCATCCCCTGCCCTGTTAAATTGAAGGCAGGTTATATCAAGAGAAATGGGATATAGAAGCTGCTTGAAAACAGTAACATCAAACAAAGAAAATGTTTAACAGGGTAAATCACTGCAGCGTACTTCTATGTACGCCTCATTTCTCAGGGTTTGCGTGCCTTGCACCTGGATCTTTTTTCTTTGCCGTCTGATTTAGACTTTTTACAATGAAGTCAAACTTTTTTACGCAAAGGGGGGGTTAGACTGGGTCGGATCGACCTTGACTTTCTGGGTGTATTCTTTCGGAGATTTTTTCCTGCGGTTCCACCTGAGGATTTTCTACTTCTTCCATCCCCTGCTTCAGCTTGTCTATGATGGGGTTAATCTTGATGGCCCAGCTCAAGTTCTGGGCATTGGTGAAAATGCCTTGGGATAGGCCGACCAGCTCGTATTGTCCGTCGCGGATGGCGACGACCGGGGTTCCGCTGTCGCCGGGGTTGACGCCGTTGGAAATCATGAAGGCATTTTCAAACCGGGGCAGGATTGCGGCAATGGCCTCGGGGGCCATCATTGAACTGACAATCCCCTCCCTTACGTTGATCCCGTAATTCATGGGGTTTCCGATGACGTAGATGAAATGTCCAATCTGGAGGTCATCGCTATTGCCGATCTCATAGGGGAAGGAGTTGAGGTCGAGGCAATCGGGGATCTTGAAGATAGCAATATCGTCTTCTTTTCCCTTCACAACCTCTTCCAATCTGATGCGGCCGCCGTTTAGGTTGAGATAGGTATGTTCGCTCAATTTTTCCGCCGGTACTTCTATGTTTTGAATTCCCATGGGGGTGAGCACTTCAGCCTGGAGGCTATCATGGGAGACGGCGTGGCTGACGGTGAGGATATACTTGTCGAGGACCACAACACCGGCGCCGTCTAGTTCTGCGGTGATGACCTCTCCATCCTCGAGTTTGAATTCGCTATCGGTATGGAGGAAATAGACCGAGTCAATGATGCTTTGGATGCGCATGAGTCGCTGGTCGACTAGAATGGGGTTATTATCGTACCTCCCGTCAAGCATGGGGGACAGGAACGGGTTGGTCAGATTCTGCGTCGCGGGTGCGCAGGCGGAAAACAGGAAAAATATGAAAAGCAAGAGAAGAAATTTTTTCATGGCTTTTTAAAACCTCGGTTTATTTTAAAGCAAATATCATGCCATAATTTAGAATTTGACATATAATATACTGAAATAACAGGAGTTTTTTTACTTGTCCTCATGGAAAGGTCAAGGATTCCTCGGCCCAGAATGTGCAATTTATTGTTTACCCCCTGCCGAAATTTGTTCCACCCTTCTCAAATGGGGTCAAATTGAATGAGGGAGCTATCGCCCAGCCATCAAATTTCCCCGAACGAGCCTTAAAATGGAGAAAAGGTCCCTTCATTGAACGAAGATGGATTGAGACGAGTTCACGCAAGGGGATTGATAGACCCATGTATGGAGATCAGAGAAAATGATTGCCATCTTAAGGCTAAGGTGTTAGTATGAAACGTATTTTGTAGGACGGGGGTATTATCTGGAAGGGAGTGTGGAAATGAATTGTGCCATCTGTGTGAGCAAGAAATGTAGCGAGGGGATGGACTGTACGGATATTCGGGGCGATGTGATCAATGTCTATAAGGATCGAAAAAACCGGAAGATATTGAGGATAGCCTCTACGATCGAGACCGAGTTTTACATGGGGATGAATCGGCTCCAGAAACTCATTCTCTTTTGCAGGAAAATGGGTTACCGACATTTGGGCATCGCCTTTTGCATTAGTCTTGAGGAGGAGGTGAGAACCCTTTACGAAATACTCGAAAAGCGGTTTAGGATTTCCTCGGTTTGCTGTAAGGTCTGCGGGATCAACAGAAAGGCCTTCAACCTTCCCAGTCTCATAGAGGGAAGAGTTGAGGCAACGTGTAACCCCATCGCGCAGGCCAGGATATTGAACCGAAATCGGACGGATTTGAACATCATCTTCGGCCTCTGTATGGGAAACGATATCCTGTGTTCCAAATATTTGGACGCCCCTGTGACGACTTTGGTGGTCAAAGATCGGGTCTTAGCCCACAATCCCATTGGCGCGATTTACTCGAGCCATTACCGAAAGGGTTTACGGGGGATGTGAGGGGGAATTCGATGTAAGCGTGGGGGCTCAAAGGATGATTTGATGAACTCAGTGCATTGACCTATGGGGAAAAGACACTTTCTTGAAAGAGAAGAGGGAATGATAAGTTCCCTGATGAAGAACCCAAGAATAAGAGGCTTGGGACTTTCCCATGAGGAACTCGGGGAAATTGTGTGCGAAGTTAGAAACCAGGTTACCTCTGATGAGGTGAACCGCCTGGTGGATGAGGTTGAAAATATCATCGAGATCAATCCAAATTTGAGCGAGATGGAAATATTGGAGGACGCTGCAAAACGCATTGTCGAATCTTTGGGAGCAGCGGCCGCCTCCATCAGGATTTTCGATCCCCAAAAGAAGGCAATGGTTTCCTTTGGCTCCTATCACCATGACGAGAAATTACGACAGAAATCCATCCCCTTCGAGGATAGTATTGCTGGAGAGGTCGTGAGAAGGGGAAAGGGTTATCTTGTCCCGAATATCCTGAAAGAGGACAAGTACGAGAATAAAGGGATCGTTCGCGCGATGGGAATCCGCTCAATGCTTGCCGTTCCGATGAATATTCCTCGATTTACCATTCGAGATTTGGATATCAAGGGGGGTTGTTCAGATTTACTATGAGGAGAAGGATAAGAAGTTCACCTCCCTAGAGCGTAAGATTGCGGAAGTCCTTGCGAGAAGGGTGACTTACGTCATTGCTCGGAAAAGGATACTCAGCCTCCAGAGATTGAACGAGACCAAGGAGAAGATTGTTGAAAAGATCTACCTGAAATTGGGCAAAAGGGAAGGGATTCGATTACGGGACTTCTTCAGGTTAATCATTCCGGAAATAGCGGGTCTGGTGAGGATCCAGAGTTGTTCCCTGTTTTCCGTCATGGGAAACCGTCGAGAAGTAGTCTTGGAGGTGGGTTATCCCGAGGAGCACGGGTATCACGAGGTGGGAAAGGTATTCGATATACGGGAAGAGCCCTATTTCGATGTTGTCATTAACCAACAGTCCTTGGGCGAATATGAACACGAGGTCATTACACCTTCGTATTTCTTGATTAATAATCCATCGAAAAGCCGCTTGATCACCGAGGGGCTGAGGCACTTTACCCAGATCCACAATATCCATTCCATCCTGTATATTCCCCTGAAGGTGGAGGAACTGGTAACCCACTTCATAGCCTTCGACTGCCTGGACCCCCATAGGAGGTTCGAGGATGAAGAAGTTGAGATCCTCAGCTTCTTCGGTAAGGAGGTGATGAGGGCCGTTCGATTGGAGAGGCTGCACGATATCCTCCACGACCTCCGAAATCCAGCCATCGCTACGGCCGGGTTCGCCAAAAGGGTGAAACGAGTACTGGAAGAGGGGGAGTTTGAGACCGAAAGGGAGACCATAGACCAGGACCTGGATATTCTGATCAGGGAAACCTCGAGGATGCAAGAACTCGCCCTCGAAATCTACGGGGAAGGCAAGGAAGAGCCTCGGGATATTACAGGCGAATTGATCGAGCGGTTTGAGGTCAACGAAGGTGCCATTGGGGAACAGCAACTGGAAAGAGTCAACTTGGTGAGGGAGAACTTGCAACCGGGCCTCTTTGTCCTGTGCTCTCCTTTACATCTGGGAAGGGTTTTTGATAATTTACTCAATAATGCTACCAATGCCATATCAAAAGAGGGTGGGGAGATCGCCATTCGAAGTGTCCGGCGGCGGAACTCCGCAGTGGTGGAGATCATGAATACGGGGGAGATATCAGGGGAGGAGATTGCTCGGATCTTGGGAGGGGAGACCGGAGGAAGGGGTTTACGCATCACTAACCGATTGGTCCAGTTGATGGGGGGGAGGCTCGAGATGGAAAGCCGTGATAATCGAACCACCTCTCGGGTTATCCTGCCCTTGAAGTTACCGGGGACCGAAGTATGACGGCTTCGTAAAAAGTCCATCTGCGGCGTTGCGCTTCATCTTTAAGTCACTGCGGCGTACTGGTAAGTACGCCTCATTCCTATAGATTCGAGCGCCTTGCATCTGGAGCTTTTTACTGTGCCGTCTGATTTATGACTTTTTACGAGACCATCAAGTATAATAGCTCAAATGGTAAAGGGCGATGGGGCTTTATCGGGATCGTATGCATGGCAAGGGTTTTTGTGGGAACCAGCGGATATAATTATCGGCATTGGTGGAATGGCGTATTCTATCCAAAGACAGTACCCCAGAAGGGGTGGCTTGAGTTCTATAGCCAATTCTTCGAGACGGTCGAACTGAACGTCACCTTCTATCGCCTTCCAAATCGAAAGACCTTTGAGAGATGGTATCAAAGGACTCCCGGAAACTTCCTCTTTTCGATCAAGGGAAGCCGGTTCATTACCCATATCAAACGACTCAAGGATTGCCAGGAACCCCTGGAGGCCTTCTTCGACCATGCGTTGGGGCTGAAGGAGAAGCTGAACGTTATCCTATGGCAACTTCCCCCCAAGTTCAAGCTTAACCTCGCGAGGGTGAGGGAGTTCTGTAGCCTCCTGGGAGGTATTTCCGCTTCAAACCCCGTTCGGCAGGCCTTCGAATTCAGGCATGGAAGCTGGTTCTGCCCAGAGGTCTATGGGATTCTGGAGGAGCACAATTTTTCCCTATGCCTGGCGCATTCCTCAGTCCTTCCCTATGTGGAGAGGACGACGGCCGAATTCGTGTACATCCGGTTTCACGGGGGCGAATCCCTTTATGGCTCTGATTATTCCGAGGGAGGGCTTCGCGACTGGTCTGAAAGAATTGGGGGATGGCTCAAAGAAGGTCTGGACGTCTATAGTTATTTTAACAACGATGCCTTCGGGTTTGCCGTCAAAAACGCCTTAACCTTGAAGGAACTCTTGAGCTCGATTTCACCTTCTTTGGGCAGGAGGAAGTGATCAATCGCAGGGGCCTTGGAAAAGTCGAGGGGAGGCCGCAATGGGAGTGATCAATATCGGCGAGGTGGAATTTCGGTACCTCCAGCACCCATTCTTTTGGCGGAGAGCGGTTGATCCAGAAAGGGATGAAGGGCGCGGAATACTGGGGATTTGATCTGATTTCCAAGGCGAGGAAGGGGTGTGGTAATGGACGATACTGCGGAAAGGTTGGAGAAGGAGATCGACTTTCTGAAAAATTCGGAAATTTTTGGTCGGCTCTCCACGGAAAAACTCAAGATTATCGTGGATAGAGGTAGGATAGAAACCCATACGCTAGGGAGCATCATCTTCAGAATCGGGGATCCTTCCGATGCCATCTATGTGATCAAGTCGGGGGTGGTGGAGATCTGTCGTGAAAAGGGAGATCGCGAGAAGATGACGGTTGTAGCCTACCTGGGAGAGGGTGACCCCATTGGCGAGATGGCCATCATGACCGGTTCTTCGAGAGCTTCCCTGGCTAGGGTACCCCAGAAGGCCGAGATATTGAAGATCGAAAAGAGGGCCTTTATGGACCTTTTGAATGAAGTCCCAGAGTTATCCATGAATCTTTTGGAGATCCTTTCGAAGCGTCTGGAGGATGGGTTAAGAAAGCAACGGGCAGCAGCTCGCTACCAACACCTTTCGGGACATTTGGAGTATTTCGATCTCCCCATTATCATTCAGACATTGGCGGGCTCCGAGAGGACGGGAACCCTTACCATCACCGACCAGTTTGAGGGAGTTTTTGCAGTGCTCTATTTCGAGGCAGGGAAGATACTATTCGCCAAATTGGGCCATTTGAGACGGGAAGAGGCCTTCTACCAGCTGTTTCAATCTCCCATCCAGGATGCCTTTACCTTCAGGGGGGGGTTGCCTCCAGAGGAGTTTGAGGAGGAGGAGGAGATCGGCACGACAACGATGGGCCTCTTGATAGAGGCAGCCCACCAACAGGACGAACTGAAGATACTGAAGGCCAATTATGCGGACCCAAACCGAGTCTTCCGTCCTCAATTGGAGACCCTCTCATGGGATGATGAGCAGACGAAGGATTTGGCCCAAGAAATATGGAGTCGTTTGCATCGAGGTGAAACAATCGCCCAGATGGTAGGGGAAGTCCCTGCCTGCGAATATCGTATCTACAAAGTATTGTCCGTAATGAATGCGGAGAGATTGGCGGCTTAAGGGTTGGTTGGAGGGGCTTTAGCAAGGGGATTATCCCGGTAACCGGTCTCGAGTTTTGTACCGTAGGAACGTGTATAGAGGGAGGGTATCCCCAATACTTGAAAGGAGCTCCCTTTGGGGAGACTATCGTCATTCCCCTCGCGGGGACGGGACTGAAGGCTGCGAAGAAGATAATGAATCTCGGGATGGACCGGAGAGGGGAGGAGAATTGAAAACGGGTTTGGAGCCATCGGTAGAAAGGGTCCGGCAGACGTTGAGGTCCATGGGATTGACGGCAGAGGTGACGGAATTCTCAGAAAGCACCAGGACTGCTGCAGAGGCCGCTGCGGCCATTGGGACTACGGTGGGGCAAATTGCCAAATCCCTGGTTTTCATGGTGGGAAATGAGGCGGTTTTGGTCATCGCATCGGGGGCAAATCGGGTGGACATGGAGAAGATGAATCGTCTTCTCGGCAGGAAGATCATAAAACCGGATGCGGAGACCGTTAAGAGAGTCACTGGGTTTTCCATAGGAGGTGTTCCCCCCGTGGGACACAACAAAAGGCTGAGGACCCTCGCCGATGAGGATCTCTTGAATTTCCCCGTGGTCTATGTCGCCGCGGGAACCCCCAATGCCGTCTTTGCCGTTTCACCAAGGGATTTGGTCAGGATAACCGAGGCTGAGGTCGTCAACATCAAGGAAGGATAGGAACGCTGTAAGGTTCGAATATTTTCGAGGACTATTCACGTCCCCTGAGCGATGACAAGCCGTTGTCCGGGATAAATCGTTTCACCCTCGTACATTCCATTCAATTTCGTGAGCTGAGAAATACTAATATTATGTCTCCTAGCGATCTTGAAGAGGTTGTCGCCTTTTTTCACGACATAGATGGCCTGGGTCGATTTTCTGAAATTCTCCTCAAAAACAACCGTTTTCCCCTCGGGGATTTTGATCCAATAGTGACCTCGGGGAAGATAAAGCGTGCGGATTTGCGGGTTGAGTTCCTTTATGGTTCTGAGATAGGTTTGAGATGCCTGGGCGATGGTTTTGAGGGATGTGGTACTTTTGATTTTGAGATCGACGATATCGTGGGGAATCGGGTCGTAATATTGATCTTTTTCAAGGATGAATCCGAATTTCTCCGGTTTTGAGAGGATCAATTTGGCTGCGATGGCCCGAAACAGGTACCGTTCCGTTTCCTCGGGAAGCTCCAGATAGTAATAGTCATCGATTCTCTGCCTCTTCATCTCTGATCGAATTCGAGTCATCCCGAGGTTGTATGCCGCTACGCTCAATGTCCAACTATGGAAGTATTTATTCAACCTTTTAAGGTACTTGATGGCCGCATCCGTCGATCGATAAAAATCGTAGCGTTCATCGATCACACGACCGACTCGGAGCCCCATTTTCCTCGCCGTGGATTTCATGAACTGCCAAGGACCTGCTGCCCCAACGGGGGAGCGAACATCCTGTATGAGATCACTCTCGATCACCGCCAAATACTTGAGGTCCTTGGGTAATTGTTCTTCCATCAATCTTTTTTCAATGTAGGGAAAATACCGGTTAGATCGCTTGAGCCAAAGCAGGACCTGGGGGGTATTTCCAATGGCGAACAAGAATTCTTTATCCAGCCGTTCCCAAACGTTTCTTTTCTCTAGGGGGACCCTTGCATCGCAAAAGGTTATCTCTTCGGGTAATCGATATGTTAGTGGAGGTCGATGAGTGATGATTCTAATACGTTCTATTTTCGTAGGGAGAGGAGGGCCATTATGGAAGGAGAGCACAACGAAAACGGCCATCCCGCCAAGGAGCGAAAAAAGGACATACCGGACGTATTCCTTCATCTCTCAACACCTTGCCTAAATTTCAGGTTATTCCCAATAAAGTTACGTTTCCTTTATACTTTGTAAGGAGAAGCAAATTGTATTCCAACGGGATACTTCGAGAGAGTCTTTTCATTTGAGGGGAATACGGAAGGCACAGCCGGTGGGGTGGGAGGTTGATTTTGCTCTTTTTTGAAATGTTTTCACTTTTTTGACAAAAATTGACACAAAAAGAGAAGGGTTTGAGTTTTCAGGTAGCCTCCAGAAAGTCTTTCAATTTGAGCAGTTTTATATCCCGATCTCGCATGATCTCCTCCATTTTTTTGCCAGAGTAGTCGTAGAAACCCCTTCCGGATTTCACGCCTAAGTGGCCTTGGTGGACCAGCCTTTTGATGGTTTCGGAGGGTTTATCCTCAGACACCAAATTGATGGGAGGGTTCTTCATGAATTGAAGGGCCAGATCGATACCGGCAAAATCATATCGTTGGACCACCCCGAGAATGGGAATCCGGATGCCCAAGCTGGCCTTGACGGCGGTGTCGATATCCGCTGCAGTGGCATATCTATTATCCAGCAGGTGGAAGATTTCCCTGGCCAGGGCACGTTGTAATCGATTGACGATGAACCCCGGGATAAACGTATCCATGATGATGGGTTTTTTCCCCAACTGGGAGAGGAGCTCTTTCATGGTCTCCGCCGTCTCCCGCGATGTTCGGGGTCCTTTCACTACTTCCACCAATGGAATAATATGAGGTGGGACAAACCAGTGGGTGATGATGATCTGCTCGTGTCTTTTGAGGGTCTTCAACTCGAATATGTTCAGGTAAGAGGTGTTGCTGGCGAGGATGGTTCTCGACGGGCAGAACGTTTCCAATTGTTGGAATAGTTCTCCCTTTGCCTCCAGGTCCTCGAAGATTGCCTCTATTACTAAATCGGCATCCCGGGCACCCTCTTCCAGTGATGTGAGGAGACGGATCCTCTTGATAATTTCCTTTCTTTTCCCCCTCTCAAGGAGGTGTAAATCCTCCAGAGTTCGCAAATTGGATGCGATGAGGCTTGCCCCTTTATCCAGTGCTTCCTTGTTGATGTCGACAAGGGCTACTGAATAGCCCCCTTGTGCGAAGGTCTGAGCAAGAGAATGCCCCATGGT
The DNA here is from genome assembly GCA_030608745.1 of Pseudomonadota bacterium. Classification (GTDB taxonomy): domain Bacteria; phylum Desulfobacterota; class BSN033; order WVXP01. Next base: position 9,236 of record JAUWDQ010000011.1, read on the forward strand.
CCCTGCTCCGACCACCAGGATCCTCCTGATCCAATCCGTTCCCATTTCCCTCTCCCTCCATTGAGTTCATCGGTCCGTGAGAATGAACCGAACCAATTCACGTAGCCCACAATTGGTTTATCACATAAGGGAAGGGTATTGCAAATTTCAGGATGCTCAATACACTCCATTTTGCAACAGATGAGGATATTGAGGGCATGGCATTTGGATCAAACTTTGGCCAAGAATTCTGGAAAGCCGGACGTATCTGGGATTGTGGTCACGGGCAATAAACCGTTATCTGATGATTTCGAGATATGATTGGTCCTTGACTGTATCGTCATTGTACAGTAAACACCCCAAAATAGTCGGTATTAGCTGGAATTGGTAATGTCTTTCAACCTATAGAATCCTAAACAGTTATAAATAGTTAGCACGAAGAGGGGGGAGGGCTGTTTGTTTTGTTCTTGATTTGTAATCAGATGGTTGGCGGTTCGAATCCGTCCGGGAACTCCAAGAAAATCGAGTTTCGAGATCCAAATAGTAAAATGGAATTGTTCTAAAATTACAATTTTTCCTTTGGTGATGATATGGGAGAGATGGAAGAAAAGATTAAGCAGCTGATGAAGCGGAAGGAAAGGGTTAAGCAAGCGGGAGGGCCGGAGGCTTTAGAAAAGTTGATCTATAAGAAAGGTATGTTGGGAGCACGGGAGCGAATCGAAGCCTTAATGGATAAATCAAGTTTTGTAGAAATGGATATGTTGGCCACTCATCATTGTACATTTTTCGGAATGGACAAGAAGGAGATACCGGCTGACGGTGTCATTACCGGATATGGGAAAATTGATGGTCGATTGGTTTTCATCTACCCTCAAGATTTCACTGTGTTACGCGGGAGCTACGGGGAGATGCATGGCCGGAAAATCTGCAAAATAATAGACAAGGCGGCTCAAGTAGGCGCACCTGTTGTGGGGATATGCCATTCTGGGGGGCTTCGCCTCCATGAAGTATTGGGCCCCATGGAAATGTTCGGCCAGCTTTTTTATAGGAATAGCATTTATTCCGGCGTAATCCCTCAGATCTCCTTGGTGATGGGCACAGTGGCCGGAGGGCAAGCATATTCACTGGGGCTGACCGATTTTATCATCATGACCGAGGGGAGTTTTATCTATGTCGCTGGACCTGCCTTTGTACGGACTCAAATCGGCGAGGAGACGGTAGAGGAAGAGTTGGGAGGGGCTGTCATGCATTCTGAGGTGAGTGGTGTCGCTGATTTAGTCGCCAAGGATGAGATAGACTGTTTCAAAAAGACAAGGCAGCTCTTAAGTTTCTTGCCCTCTAACAATAATTCCTTTCCACCTATTATCGATTCGGGGGATAATGTGGAGCATCGTGAAACAAAATTGAACAATTTAGTTCCTGTAAATTCAAAAGTCCCATTTGATATGAAAGAATTAATTCGTCTAGTGCTTGACCAGAGGGATTTTTTCGAGGTTAAACCCAAATACGCCCAAAACATGATCACGGATTTTGGACGCCTCAATGGTCGGTCAGTGGGAATCGTAGCCAGCCAGCCTTTAGTCCTGGCAGGGGTGATCGATGTGAAAGCCGCTGAGAAGGCTGCCAGGTTTGTTCGATTTTGTGACTGCTTCAATATACCTATTGTCACCCTCCAAGACACACCGGGTTACATGATCGGTACTAAAGAGGAAAAAAAGGGGATGATCTTCAGAGGAGCGAAACTCCTGTACGCTTATGCTGAAGCTACTGTTCCCAAGATCGCGGTGATCGTCCGCAAGGCGTTTGCAGGGGCTTATATTGCCATGGGCAGTAAATATATAGGAGCTGATCAGGTTTTTGCGTGGCCGATTGCGGAGATTGCGAGTGTCGCCCCGGAAACAGCGGCTAGTATTATCTTTAAGAAGGAAATTGAGGGGGCTTCCAATCCTGAAAAGGTTAGAGAAGAGAGATTGAGAGAGTATTATGAAAAGTTCATCAATCCTTATAACGCTGCCTCTCGGCAGGATATCGATGATGTGATTGAGCCAAGTGAAACACGTCCTGTCCTTATCCGGGCTATAGAGCTTCTGGCTTCAAAGAAAGAGGAAAAACCCCGGAGAAAGCATGGAAACATTCCTCTATAGGACAAAAATTGGGGCTTTGGCTGTGCCTCGTAAAGATAGGGAGATCGATTACCATAGTTCGCGTGAGGGTATTCCGTCTCAGCTCGATTTTTTGAAGAAATACTGGATATTGCTGGTTTACTTAAGTCAGTTATAATTCTAGATTGTTAAGAACAACTCATAGGGAGGCGGCGCTCACGAGAGGACTAATACAGGGAGGGAAGGAGGTCAAAACGGGTAGGGTAAGGATTAGGGAGCAAATGGGTCCAAATTTCAGGGAGCTTGGAATAAAGAGTAGCGAATAATAGCTGTATAATCGAATGATCATCATGAAAAGAATGGGCTGGTACAAAATTTAAGCTGGAAAGGAATTCACTCATGCAAGAACAAAAATTTCCAAAGGTCGGCTATGAATATCAACTCATTTTAAAACATTTATTGGAGCACGCAGCAAAGGTACAACCCCAAGGTGAAATTGTCTATAGGGATCTTTTCCGGGGGAATTATGCGACGCTTTACGAAAGATGTCAGCGCCTGTCAAACGCTCTCAAGGATTTAGGGGTAAAACAAGGCTCAAAAGTCATCTGCTTTGAGTGGAACACCCATCGCTTCCTTGAAGTATATTTTGCCGTGCCTTGCATGGGTGCTATGATGCATATGGGAAACCCACTTCTTACGCCGGAACAGATAGTCTACCTCATAAACCTCGTTGAAGATGACATTCTTATCTTTAACAAAGACTTCATCTCAATAATTGAGTCAATCAGGGACAAACTAAAAACAGTGAGGCATTATATTGTACTAACTGATGATGGGAAAGTGCCGGAAACAGCCTTACAACCAATGTCAGAGTATGAGAAGTTGTTGCTTTCTGCATCGCCACACTATGAGTATCCCGATCTCAGTGAGGATACTGTAGCATCATTAAGTTGCACAACTGGTACGACCGGAGACCCAAAGGTATGCTTCTTTACCCATAGACAGCATATCATGCATACACTCATCTGGGCAAATGTGCTCCTGGGATTTTCAGGAGAAAGAGGTTTGGATCCACGCCGTGACATGACGATACAACTGGTGGCCATGTTTCACGCTCATGGCTGGGGTGTGCCATATATAGGTACATACCTCGGCTGCAAGCAACTCTATCCCGGTAGGTTTGATCCAAAGGTCTTTTTGGAATTGCTGAGAAGAGAGAAAAGACCGGGGCAAGGTGGTTATATGTGTTGCGTTGCTACGATGCTAAACATGATTATCTCCCATCCAGAGGTCGAGCACTATAAGGAATATTTGGAGGGGCTGATCTACGAAGGGGGTGGGATGCGACTCAACACCATCCTTGCCAAAAAGGCAAAGGAACTTGGTATGGACATCTGTTCTGGATGGGGAATGACGGAAATATATACCAAGGGGGGTGTCCAGTATCTCAAGCCTCACATGTTTGACTGGTCGGAGGACAAGAAAATAGAGTTTCTCAGCGCAACAGGAATAGCCCCGCCATTTGTGGAACAGAGGGTAGTAGATGAAAATGGGAATGATGTACCAAAAGATGCAGCCAGCGTTGGTGAGATTGTGCTCAGGGCCCCATGGCTCACAATGGGTTATTACAAAGATCCCGAGAGGTCAAAAGAACTGTGGCGGGATGGTTGGTTGCACAGCGGGGATATGGCCACCATAGATGAAGAAGAAAGCGTATTGATTATAGATCGGTCTAAGGATGTCATAAAGAGTGGCGGGGAATGGATTTCGAGCCTCACCCTGGAGAGCCTCATAAATATGCATCCAAAGGTGCAGGAGGTTGCAGTTTTTGGGGCTCAATCGGATAAGTGGGGAGAACGTCCAGTTGCCCTCTTGGTCGCGAAAGACGAATTTAAGGAGAAGATCTCCGAAGATGAACTGAAGGAACACATGGCACAGTTTGTGGGTGAGGGTAAGATATTGAAGTGGTGGATACCGGATAGGTTTGTCTTTGTGGATCAAATACCTCGAACAAGCGTTGGCAAGTTTGACAAAAAGATGATGAGATCGATGTATGGGGATATGTTGAAGGGGAAATGATAGCACGAGCACTTCTTTTCCGGTTTGAGTGCATTGCCTTCACTCAGAGTACTTTTCCCTCATAAAACCATCCAAGATATTGGATCATCCAATGGATTCATGGAAAGCTATTTGCCACATTCTCGTCAATTGAACGGGCTCTCTTAAGAGGGGGGAGAATGGTGAGTTTTGAATTAAGCGAAGAGATACCAGGCGGTCCGTGAGGCGGCCTCCAGGTTTGCACAAAGGGAAATACTCCAAAGGGTTGCAGAGGATGAGAAGAAGCATCTATTTCAAGATGAAACCTCGCATATGAAGGCGATCAAAAAGCGTTGATTCAATGAATCAGTACCCGTGTATCGGACATTTTCAAATCGATGCGAGATATTCCTCTGCTATTACAGGAGTCCTGAGAAGGTTTATATCTCTCTTTGACGGCTTCGTAAAAAGTCCATCTGCTGCGTTGCGCTGCATCCTTTGTCATTGCAGCGTACTTCTATGTACGCCTCATTCCTCAGGATTTGCGCGCCTTGCATCTGGATCTTTTTTCTTTGCCGTTTGATTCCGACTTTTTACGAAATTATCCTCTTTAATTGCTCCCATTCGCTTTCCCATCCGCCCATCGGGATCCTGCGATCCATACCTTGAGGGGATAGTGAACAAAATTCCCTTGACGCGGCTAGTAGTCGTGATAGATTAATAAAGAATTTCACATGGGGCCCGCGCCGGATCTCATGGGTTGCCCATATAAGGTCGAATAGGACGATGGAAAAGCTTTATTCCGCCCAGGACATACAGAGGTTGTTAGGGTTCAAAGTAGGGAGAATCCGGTATTGGGATAAGATAGGATTTTTGACTCCGAGCGTCAAAATCGGGGCGAGGAAATATTATACCCCTCAAGATCTCATCGGATTGAGAACCGCGAAGGGGCTCTTGGATGCGGGCCTACCATTTGCGAAGGTGAGGCGGGCCGTTATCGACGTAAAGAAGATCTCCTCCACAGTGAAAGGCCCCCTTTCCAAGCTTATCATCCAAGGAAGGGGGAAAGGGATGTTCCTCAACGGGGGGACCATTTTTTTTAACACCAGTGGGCAGCCCCTCATCGGGTTTTCACAAAGGGACTTCGAGAGGGGGATGAAATCCAGCGCTATGCAATTCGAGCCAGATCTCAAACCCGAGCTCGAAGAAGACGGAACCGCCCGGAAAAACCCCTCAGGAATACGAGGATCGATCAAACCCAAGAACCCTTAGATCGCCCACCTACGGAGCCATGGGAAGGCCCAAGGTCAAAATTCGGGGCATTTATACCACAGGCCTCACAAAGCTTCTCTTGGACTCTCACTGTTCCATCGCATATCCCTCCCGAGAGGTATTGTCTCGGTTCGGAATCAAAGGGTCGGATTCCCCAACCGTAGACGTCTCCATACTGGATAGATCGGATAGACAGGGGGTAATCCTTGAAGGGGATCCAGAGCGGACCGCGGAGGTTATGGAGGCGTTGAGAAATGGTCTGTTCGATGTGGTTTCAAGAAGGGTTACTCCACCCGAAAATAAGGATACGGCCATCTATGATGCGGAATTCCCCTTTCTGTCCAAGGCTTCCCTGGATCGGATCAGGGGGGAGGTCGTTCCTACCTTGGAAGGACACCACCGCCTTCGAATCATCGCTTCGGAGTATGTTGATCTCGTTGAGAAGGAGGTGGAGAAATACCCCTTTAAGATGCGGAAGATGGAGGAGGTCGTTAAAAAGAGGGTGCTTTTCGATCCCTTGGAGAGGGGGAAGGACCTGAGGATCGAACACGTCAAACCGGAGGGGAAGGTGATTCAACTTCAAGGGGGAAAGATCACATCCCTATCCGATGATAAGAAAGAGATGTTTATCCGCCGTGCCCTTAAGGGGGGAAGATACGACGGTCTGGGCTTGGCCATCGACAAGGGGGATTATGCCATCACGCGTGTGAAGGAGGGCGATTGGCTGGTCAAACACTCCTACTATTCGACGGAAGGGGACTTGAAGGGGGAATATTGGAATATCAATACCCCCGTGGAGTTCTACCCTGAGAAGATCCGTTATGTCGACCTTCACGTGGATGTAGTTATGAAAGGCGGAGGAAAGCCTGAAATAATTGACAGGGATCAACTGGAACGTCTCGAGGAGGCGGGATATATCAAAGGGGAGTTAGCACGCAAAGCACTCCAGGTAGCCGAAGGCCTCATGCTATCCCAACATCCTGAATTATAAAGTCCGAGTTTTTCATTCTCCCTTTACAAATGGCTATTTTTCGACTATCTTCGTCATAACCTAGCGGAAGGAGGTCTCTCCTATGGCCCTATCCCCAAATAGTAAAAGGTGGTGTCTTGTCAGAGCTGTTGAGATTACCAAGGAATTTGGAAGAGGGGGATCTGACAAGACGCCCGTTCGTCTTGTAAAGGATACCTATAAGGTATTAAAGGACCTCCTGGACGACGTGAACCAGGAAGAGATAGTCCAAGAGCCTGAAGAACCTATAGAGCAATAAGCCCCTCTCATTTTACCTCTACCTTGACGTGCTTTTCCCTCATCTCGAGGAAGGGGACCTCTATCTTCAAAAGGCCGTTTTTGTATCTGGCCGTTGCCTTTTCGGGATTCCGTCTTTGATTATCGTTTCAGTCGTGGGGGATTCGTTTTTTGACCCACCAGGCCGTTTGTGACGCCCGGCAGAGCATCCTCCCCCAGAAAGGTGAGCTTGTCTTGCGGGCGTTGGGGTGAATGAAACAGAGATGGCGACACTTAAATCGTTGAATCTTTCGGGCAAAGGAGTCGCCTTTGGTGGTGGACTTCTCAAAATAGTCGGGAATTGTATACCCCAATGGGGCGAATGGGTCGTGGCCCTCGTCGGCATGATGGCGCATGAAATCCTCGAAGGATTTTAAGTCGCCCTCGATTCCGTAGGCATCGGGGTTCACCTGCCACGGCGCTCCTGGTTCCATCTCCACGGAAAAGGCTCGGATCCCCCTCACGTTGGGAAATCCTTTGACTCTCTTGATCAAGTCCAGGGTCTCCCGGAGGTCCCGCTCGGTCTCCCAGGCCACCCCATACGTGAAGAAGAGATCGGCATATACCCCCTCCCTCCGCATCAAATCCAGGGTCTCCATCAGTTGGCCATTGGTGTAGAAATACCCCTTGTTGGCCCTCCTCACCCTCTCCGATCCCACATCCGGCGAGAGGGCAATGAACGATTTTACCCCCGGAAAGGTCTTGGCGAATGCGCGTATGAATTGCGCCGTTGGCAATCCAAAGGATTCGTAGAAGCATTCCACCTTTAGGCCCCTGGCCCGGATTCTGGAAAAAAGGTCGAGATAGTAGTCGGGTTTTCGGGGAAAGGGATCGAAGCAGATGTGCATGGTTTCATATCCGTAGGAAAGGGCCTCCTCTATAGATTGAATGACCTTTTCGGGACTTCGAAAGATCACCTTCTGCCTGCCTGAAATCCTTTCTTGCGATGAACGGCTCCCGCTACACCAGGTGCAATTTACCGGGCATCCCCTTCCCACCTCCAGGTCGAACATGGGGGATTTGAGGGAGTACATCCAGAAGTTCTTCTCCTTCGATACCCCCTTGACGTAAAAGGGGAGCGCCATGTAACGGATATAGGTACGGTGATTCCTCAAGAGATCGAAATGGGTGAAGTTGAGGTCATCCAGGATCTCATGGGATGCGACATAACTAAGGGGATTTATAACGACCTCGGATCCATTTCTCCAGCTGAGGTTGGGAATGTCACCGAAGTCCTTTCGCCCCTCCCGAAGGGCATCCATAAGGGCGGAGATCGGGATTTCCGCCTCGCCACGGATGATGGCGTCAACGGCATCATAATTCTCCAATATCTCCTGGTGGTAGAAGCTGGCCGTCATCCCGCCCAGGAGGAGAAAAATTTCAGGAAAGGCCTTTTTGATTTGTCCGGCCCTTTGGATGACATCGTAAGACTGGTGATGCCAGTGGAGGTCCATGGCTACAACCCGGGGCCTCACCTCGTCAAGGTAGTCCAACGGGGAAAATCCCTTGTCCTCAACCCATTCCACCCCCAGGTGAATAATGCGTGATGGGAATCCCTTTCGGCAGAGGAGGTCGCATAGGGCGAACATCCCCATGGGGATAAGGGTAACAAACATATGATCGTCGATGGGCTTGTAGTGGTTATTGAGCTTGGGGCAGTGAATGAATAGGCAATCGATTCGTTGGCTCATATTGTTGGACTAATCCCGTTTTGAGATGTTCCCTGAAGTTTTTTTCATTTTACCGTTCATTCAGTTGGGATTCAATGGACAAGCGGAAGGGGATGCGATACCACATGGAGGTTGTGGATTATGCCGTACGGTCCGAAGTGGGAAGCCTTGACCTGATGAAAAAGGAATTGCAACAGTTTCTCCACGTGACTCTATTCTTTTTCCCTCATAATTATCCAACCTTCAAAATTGATGATTTCGTAAAAAGTCTAAATTAGACGGCAAAGAAAAAAGATCCAGATGCAAGGCACGCAAATCCTGAGGAGTGAGGCGTACATAGAAGTACGCTGCAGTGATTCACCCTGTTAAATATTTTCTTTGTTTGATGTTACTGTTTTCAAGCAACTTCTCTATCCCATATCTCTTGATATGGCTGTCTTCAATTTAACAGGGCAGGGGATGCAGCGGAACGCAGCCCTTCGGCTTTGCTCAGGGCCGTGAGCATGTCGAACGGCAGATGGACTTTTTACGAAGCCGTCAAAATTAGGTTTTGTTTCATATCTATTTGTGGTATTAAAAGCAGTAACGGAAAGGCCAAACCATCCATGGGGCTGGGACCGGAAGCTATTTGTCTGATCAAGGCTCGGAATAACTACCAACCTTACCACTTCGGCTACGAAGGCTAAAGTTACAGTACAGGGGTGAATGGTGATAATTAGCTGAAATTATTACCAATTTTAGGAAATACACGCAATGAAAGATGAAGATAAGACAAGAGATCAACTTATGAATGACTTGAACCAACTGCGCCAACGGAAAGCTGAACTGGAAAAATCAGAGGCCGAGCGGAAGCGGGCGGAGGAGACGTTGCGGCAATCGGAGGAAAGGTGGCGTTCCTTGGCTCAGAGCATTCCCGATATCATCTTGACCGTAGCACGTGATGGCACAATTCTGGCAGTCAATCGCACCGTGTCAGGTGTTACCGTGGAAGAGACGATCGGGAAGAGCATCTATGACAATGTCGGGCCCGAGCATTGTGAGGCGGTGAGGGAATCCTTGGAACGGGTCTTCCAAACGGGGAAACCCGAGACCTACGAGATTCTTGGGGTGGGACCTCATGGACTAAAGACCGCGTGGTATGAAACCAGTGTCGTGCCCATCGAGCGCGATAAGCAGGTTATTGCCGTGACACTAATGAGCACGGACGTCACCGAACGCAAGCTGGTGGGGGAGGGGCTGCGAGAAAGTGGAGGAGGCTTCCGCCAGCTGGTTGAGAACGCCCAGGATATCATCTACCGCTATCGTTTCACCCCCATCCGTGGATTTGAGTACGTCAACCCAGCGGCTGCGGATATTACCGGCTACACCCCGGAAGAACACTACGCTGACCCCGATCTGAGCCTTAAACTCGTGTATCCCGACGACCGACCTCTACTAGAAGCTGTGGCAAAAGGAGATACAACGCCAGGGAAACCTTTCAGCCTCCGATTGGTGCGAAAGGATGGAGCAATTATTTGGACAGAACAGCTAAGCGTTCCGATTTATGATGAAGCGGGGAACCTGGTGGCGGTCGAGGTCATAGCCCGCGACATCACCGAGCGCAAGCGGGCGGCGGAAGAACTAAACCGAGCCGTGGCGGAGTTGGTCCGTTCCAATACCGAGCTGGAACAGTTTGCCTATGTTATCTCTCACGACTTGCAGGAGCCACTGCGCATGGTGGCAAGATATGTGCATCTGCTGGAACGTCGTTGCAAGGGCAAACTTGATTCCTATGCTGACCAGTTCATCGGTTATGCCCTTGATGGGGCCAATCACATGCAGAGGCTAATCAACGACCTGTTGGCTTATTCGCGTGTGGATTCAATGGGCAAGGATTTAGCGCCGACCAGCTGCGAGGCTATCTTTGACCGCGCCCTCACCAATTTGAAGGCGATGGTTGAGCAGAGTGGTGCGGTAGTGAGTCGCGATGTTTTGCCGACCGTGATGGCCGATGACTCGCAGATGATCCAGCTATTTCAGAACCTGATAGGCAATGCTATCAAGTTTCGCGGCGAGGAGCCCCCGGGCGTTCATGTCTCGGCCGAGAAAATCGAAAAATCAAAAATCCGAATTCCCAAATCTGAAATCCGCAATGCGAATTCCGAAATCCAAAACGAGTGGTTGTTTTCCGTGCAAGACAATGGCATTGGTATCGATCCAGAGCACTCCGAACGTATCTTCATGATTTTTCAGCGCCTGCACACTGAGACCGACTATCCTGGAACCGGGATTGGCCTTTCGATCTGCAAAAAGATCGTGGAACGCCACGGCGGACGCATCTGGGTGGACTCTGAGCCCGGAAAAGGTTCGACATTTTGCTTCACAATCCCAATCACAGAAGGGATAAATATCCATGAGGGGTCAGACCATCGGGAGGCCGGACTATTAGGGAATACAGACAGTTCGTCTTAAGAAAATTACATGGGGTGCCATCAAGAGAAATATTATGAGGTTAAGGATCAACGCTCTTTGGGAGACGATAGATTCATAGAGCGGATCGAAGGTAAAGAGGAAAATTTTTGGCCTACAATCTACGACATTTCAATAGAGATGATTTCGTAAAAAGTCGGAATCAGACGGCAAAGAAAAAAGATCCAGATGCAAGGCGCGCAAATCCTGAGGAATGAGGCGTACATAGAAGTACGCTGCAATGACGAAGGATGCAGCGCAACGCAGCAGATGGACTTTTT
>JAUWDQ010000074.1 GCA_030608745.1 Pseudomonadota bacterium
AAACCGTTTATCATGTCGACGGAGATGATGGCGGTCTCTTGAGGCGATGTGACCTCCCGTTTGAGGACTAGGGGCTTGAGCCCATCCGTCCATTCCTCCAGAAACCGGATGAATGCCCTCGACTCTTCTCCAAAACGCATCGCCGACCTCCCGGTGGGTTCTATGGCATAAAAAAGGAAATTGTTTCTAAAGTTAGCAGCTTGGCAGCGAAGATGTCAAGTTAAATCGGTTGAACCGCTAATACTTCAGTTCCATTGGCGTGGCTTTACATAGGGCGTCAAAACCCCTATGATATTCTTGAGATCATTCACATTTATGGGCCTCTATTTAGGTGGAAAAAGAGGTTGCCTCACATTGTCTTTACACGAGAACAGATGAGCGGGGAGAAAAATGGAAGAAAGGAAAGGCGTCATAGAATACGTTTGTGAGGGGGGGGTTGGGGGTTCAGCAAAGGTCTGCGTGGAATTGAGGACTGAATTTCCCGGTATAGGTGGGACAATCGTTACCCACGAGGGAGTGGCTTCTGCTTTGCGTGAGGAATTTAGCCCCTCTCCAAAATCCGCGCACAGGTTGTTTTTGAGGCACACGATCGTTAAGAAACTGGAAGATTACTTTCACAGAAAAGGGGTGTACACGTACGCCCATATTCCAAGGCCGTTGGGATCAATAAGCAAAGGTGGTGAAAACCCATCCGAGTCATACATCTATGAATGGGCATTTGGCACAGAGGGTTTTCCATGGGAATATGTCGATCGTGAGGGGAACCGGAATCCAATGAAACTCCATGATTGGAACAACTTCGTGACGAATTTCCATCGAGCTGGAATAGATGTACAGATGGATACCGCAGATCCAGACGACGCAAGGGTTTCAAAAAACATTATTCACCAGTATCCTAAGCCTATTGCTGACGGAACGGAGATGAACTGCTTATGGAAGAGAATCGATTTTGGTTATGAAAGCATGAAGATCGACCTCAACAAGCTCTCCCGATTTCTCCATGACAATAGAGAAGATATGGAAAGGGTATTGCGGACAGAGCGATATGAGATGATTATGCTCGCAATGGAATACCTCACCAAGGGAAAAAAGATGAACGAAGTAGACATAGGGAGGTTGGATTCCCATGTGGGAGAATATCGGCGTTCGAGCCTGCGTCATCATGTGTCAAGGGGAACTGGTCTTGATGAACCAGATCGGATCTACATCGCAGCGAGAACCGAGTCCTTGATATAAACCCTTTCCACCGATGAAAACCCTCCACCCAGCCTTTCCGTTCCCATATCCCACCTGAGGCCAAAGCGTAGTCAGTTCCAATTTGCAGCTCCCCTTTGGGTAATATTCCTCATAGACTTGCCATGCTTGAAAACCGCAGTCCCTACATCTTATCATTATTAGTAGATGTTCACATGACCATAAATCATGGAATCAAGGAGGAATGCAATGAAAAGATTCCTAGCCATTTGTCTCTTAATGGGATGCCTCCTTATGCTGGCCGCCTTTAACATAGATAATGCCATCGTTCCCAAGGACGAAATCCTTTCCGGCGGTCCCCCGAAAGACGGCATACCTGCTATCCTGAACCCTCAATTTATCCGGCCCAGCGAGGCCGAATTCCTCAAGCCCGATGACGAGGTGATCGGAGTACAAGTAGGGAGTGGGGCGAGGGCTTATCCCATAAAGATTCTCAACTGGCACGAGGTAGTCAACGATACCATCGGTGGAGTCCCCATTGCGGTGACCTTCTGACCCCTTACGCAGTCGGGGGTAGTTTACTCCCGAGAAGTTGAGGGTGACCTTTACACGTTCGGGGTATCTGGCCGGCTTTATAAAAGCAATGTCCTCCTTTACGATCATCAGACCGAGAGCCTTTGGTCCCAGTTGATGGAAAAGGCAATCGCAGGTCCCTTAGTGGAGAAGAGACTCCAGAGGCTTACCTCGATCCGGACGTCCTGGGAAGCCTGGAGGGAAAAGAATCCTCGCACTCTGGTCCTTTCCACAGATACCGGATATTCGAGGAACTACTCGGTGGATCCCTACGAGGGCTACTACAGGAGCCTGGGGATATGGTTTCCTGTTGGTGATGTCCGTAAAGATCTTTCTCCCAAGGAGATGGTTCTCGGTGTCGAGATAAAGGGCAAAGCCAAGGCCTACCGCATTTCTCAGTTGCGGAAAAGCCCCGGTATTTTAAAGGATGAGGTTGGAGGGAGGCCTATTCAGATAGAGGTGGCTCCAGATGGGGAGATAATCGGAGTGAGGGGCGGTAAGGGGAACCCCATCCCCGCGATCTTCAGCTACTGGTTCGCCTGGCAGGCATTTCATCCAAAGACCGCGGTTTACAAGGGGAAGTGAAGGGCTCCTTTTCGCCCATGTTCTGACAACATTCTCGCTGGGTTATTCATAATTGTATAATGGATTTCACTCAGTCTTCCCAAACGGATGTTTTGAATTCTTGTCATTTATGATATATGATTACTCCATAGAGGGAGGATTGACCATGGCGGGTAAGTCCGGAAGGGTTATTCGGCACATGGAATGCCCCGAGGGGAGGGGAAAAGCGTTGCTCCTGGTTGAATGGCGGGTTGAGAGGGGGAAGAAGGTGCTGCACAGTCTCAATTGCAACAATCCCCTGCTGATGGATTACAGCGGTCAGGATTGCCAGTGGCTCTGCTGGGATAAGGTCTCTCGGGGAAAGAGATAAAAGAGGCCCCACTCGGTACTTCTATTCAATCAAAAGAATACTCATTTTGCTTTCGCGCTTTGATTCAGGAATCCCGCCTAAGCGGGGGAATGGGGGGGAACCCAGCAAAGGGACAATAGGTAAGAACTCTCCAGGGAGATAGCCCCGGAGGTGGCGCACGGAAAAAAAATTTCATTTTCCCCTTGACAAAATCGAAAAGTTATTTTATGTTTACCTGAAATTCTTGTTGTAGAACATACTTTATGGGTCCTTTTTCTCTTAACGATAAGGTCCGGATCACCGTGGCTATCCCGACGATCATAATTAGCATTATTATAGCCATTATTATCTGCTCCGGGATAGCCGGTGCAGGCGGGGGGCCATAAGGGGTCCATATTAAACGCCGATGAAGTCCGCTATCCCGTGTTAGTTAAGGGTAGCGGGCTTTTTTTATCCCGGAAGTCCTGACATTTTTCCTTTTTACAGGGAACATCAAAGATGGCGGGAGGGAAGACGAGACAATACATAACCGAAGGAGGAACCATGAGAAGTGATTCAATGAAGACGGGAGTAGCTCGAGCACCACACCGTTCCCTTATGAAAGCCCTCGGTTTAACGGATAAAGAGATCGTCCGTCCGATTATCGGCATCGCTAACTCATTCAACGAGGTCGTCCCGGGGCATGCTGGCCTTGGCTCAATCGCTGAGATGGTTAAGGCTGGGATCAGGAGCGCTGGCGGCACCCCAATGGAATTCGGCACCATAGGGGTTTGCGATGGTATTGCCATGGGACATATCGGGATGAATTACTCCCTTGGAAGCAGGGAGCTCATTGCCGACTCCATCGAGGTGATGGCAATGGCCCATCCCTTTGACGGAATTGTTCTCATCCCCAACTGCGACAAGATCATTCCGGGGATGCTCATTGCGGCCATGAGGCTTGACATTCCCGCTGTAGTGATAAGCGGGGGACCGATGCTCGCCGGGTGCTTCCGGGGCAAGGCGGTCGGTCTTGACAAGATATTTGAGGCTGTGGGAGAGATCTCCGCCGGGAGGATGACGGAGGAGGATCTGAAGGAACTTGAGGATGTGATTTGTCCGGGAATCGGATCCTGCTCCGGACTCTTTACCGCCAACAGCATGAATTGCCTTGCCGAGGCCCTTGGCCTCACCCTCCCCGGAAATGGATCGATTCCGGCGGTGGCCGCGGAAAGGTTGAGGCTTGCCAAGCTGGCCGGTGAGAGGGTAGTTGAACTTGCTGAGAAAGGGATGACACCACGGGGGATCATCACCCGGCGCTCCTTTGAAAATGCGATCACCGTTGATATGGCCATCGGGGGATCTACCAATACAACGCTCCACCTTATGGCCATCGCTTACTACGGAGGGCTTGAGCTCTCCCTGGAGGATTTTAACAGGATAAGCGGGCGAACCCCACACCTCTGTAACCTCGCCCCCGGAGGGGATGATCACATGGAGGATTTAGATCGTGCCGGGGGGATCCCTGCCGTTATGGCAGAGCTTTCCCGTGGCGATCTGTTGCATCTGGACGAGTTCACCGTCACCGGTTCCACGGTCGGAGAGAATATCCGGGGAGTGGAGGTTCTGGATAGGGAAGTTATCACATCACTGGATGCCCCGCGCCACTCCGACGGTGGCCTTGCGATTCTCAGAGGAAGCCTCGCGCCGGATGGGTCGGTGGTGAAGCAGTCGGCCGTTGACCCGACGATGTTTCGTCACTCCGGGCCTGCGAGGGTCTTCAATTCGGAGGAGGAGGGCATGGAGGCCATCCTCTCCAGGCAGATCAGAAAGGGAGAAGTTATTGTGATTCGCTACGAGGGCCCTCGGGGGGGGCCGGGTATGCGGGAGATGCTCTCCCCGACATCGGCCATCGCCGGGGTCGGGATGGATAGGGAGGTTGCCCTCATTACCGACGGGCGTTT
Organism: Pseudomonadota bacterium; assembly: GCA_030608745.1. Classification (GTDB taxonomy): domain Bacteria; phylum Desulfobacterota; class BSN033; order WVXP01. Next base: position 4,624 of record JAUWDQ010000074.1, read on the forward strand.
CTCCGGGGCGAGCAGGGGGGCTTCCATTGGGCATATCTCACCGGAGGCGGCGGCAGGCGGGCCGGTGGCCGCCATCAGGGATGGGGATGAGATAGAGATTGATATCCCGGGCAAGAGGCTTGACCTTAAGCTGTCCGACGATGAGATTGGGAGACGGCTTTCGGAAATCCCTCCATGGGAGCCCAAGATAAGGGAGGGGTATATGGCCCGTTACGCAACCCTTGTGAGCTCGGCAGATAAGGGGGCGGTCTTTCCCCGATGATCGTGGGGATTAAAGCTGGGGAACAGGGGATTACTACCTTCCCCGTAGAGCCTAAACCGGTTCTTGTGGCCGGAGTAAAAAATCGATAGGGGGTATTTGTCATGAGGATGCCAGGGGCAAAAATGGTTGTTGAAGCGTTAAAAAGAGAAGGGGTGGAGGTGGTTTTCGGCTACCCGGGGGGCACGATCATGCCCTTCTTCGACTTCCTGCACCGGGAGGATATTCGCATGATTCTCAACCGCCACGAGCAGGGGGCGGTTCACGCCGCGGATGGCTACGCTCGGGCTTCCGGGAGGGTGGGTGTAGCCGTCTCCACGAGTGGTCCGGGCGCCACGAACTTGGTAACCGGGATAGCCACCGCGAACATGGATTCAATCCCTCTCGTCCTCATCACCGGTCAGGTCCCGGTAGATATGATAGGGAATGATGCTTTCCAGGAGGCAGATATCATCGGCATTAGCCGTCCGATCACCAAACACAGCTACCTCGTTCTGGACGTGGAGGATATCCCGAGAATCGTGAAGGAGGCCTTCCACATTGCCAGAACAGGACGTCCCGGCCCTGTCCTCATCGATCTCCCCAAGGATGTGAGCGTGGCCGAAGGGGATTTCACCTACCCCGAGGAGGTCAACATCCGGGGGTATAAACCGATTCTGAATGGTAACTCTCAGGCGATCAAAAGGGCCATGGATTTCGTCCGGCGTTCGAAGAAACCGGTGATCTACGCCGGAGGCGGGATAATCACCTCGGAAGCATCGGCAGAGCTCACCGCTTTCGCGAGAAAGACGGGGATCCCGGTTACCCTCACGCTGATGGGCCTCGGCGCCTTTCCCGGGACCGATCCTCTCTTTCTGGGGATGCTGGGGATGCACGGGACGGTTGCCGCAAACCAGGCCGTATCCGAATGTGATCTGATAATTGCCGTCGGGGCGAGGTTTGACGATAGGGTAACGGGAAGGGTAAGCAAGTTTGCCACGAAGGCCAAGGTTGTCCACGTAGATATCGATCCCGTGGTGATCAGCAAGAATGTGCTCGTTGATGTACCCGTCGTCGGGGACGCACGGGAGGTCCTCCAGGAAATGCTCAAACTTGCGGAACCCCTCCCCATCGATTCCTGGCGCGAGGAGTTAATGGCGTGGAAGCGGGAAAATCCCTTGACGTACCGTCAGGATTGCCCCGTGATTAAGCCCCAGTACGTTGTGGAGAAGATCTACGAACTTACCGGAGGGGATGCGATCATTACTACTGAGGTGGGACAAAACCAGATGTGGGCCGCACACTACTTTCTCTACGACCATCCCAGAACCTTTCTCTCCTCAGGCGGTCTTGGGACAATGGGCTATGGCTTCCCGGCTGCCATCGGAGCTCAGGTTGCCTTCCCCGATCGGGTAGTCTTCGACATCGCCGGGGATGGGAGCATTCAGATGAAGATCCAGGAACTCGCAACCGCTGTGCTTAATGAGCTCCCGGTTAATATAGCCATCCTGAATAACGGCTATCTTGGGATGGTCCGCCAGTGGCAGGAATTCTTCTTCGACAAGGCCTACGCCTTCAGTTGCCTCGGGCAGCGGCCAAGCTGCCCCCGACATTGCAACAATCCGAACGGCGAATGTCCCCCCTACGTCCCGGACTTCGTCAAGCTCGCCGAGGCGTATGGGGCAATGGGAATCAGGGTGGAGCATCCGGAGGATGTTGAGGGAGCGATCCGTGAGGCCATCCAATCTCCCAGGACAGTCATCCTGGAGTTCCTCGTGACGCGGGAGGAGAACGTATTTCCCATGGTGCAGCCCGGAGCCGGGATCAACGAGATTATGATTGGTTAGGTGGAGGACGGTATGGATTATACCCTTTCGGTTTTGGTGGAGAATCACCCCGGTGTATTGGCCCAGATTTCCGGGCTCTTAAGTGGTCGAGGGTTTAACATCCGGAGCATTGCAGCAGGGGAGACCGAGGATTCCACGATAACCCGAATCATAATGGTGGTGGCGGGGGACGATCGGGTGATAGATCAGGTCAAGAAGCAACTGGATCGACTCGTTGTTGTGATAAGGATTACTGACTTAAGCGAAATTCCCTCGGTGGACCGTGAGCTTGCCCTGGTAAAGGTATCAAGCACGATTTCACGCCGGGCGGAGGTCTTTCAAATTGTGGATGTATTCCGGGCCAAGATCGTGGACATAGCCCACAAGTCCCTTACCATTGAGGTCACTGGGGTGTCGGAGAAAGTTGAGGCGCTGATTGAGATGTTGACACCCTTCGGTATCAAGGAGATTGTTCGAACGGGAAAAATTTCCATCGCACGAGGTGAGGCCGTAGCCGAGAAAGGAGGTGAAAGCCGAGCTTAGGGGAAGCGTATTCGGTTTCCCATACCTGGTGAAAAAACGAGAAAGGAGAGAGAGGATGAAAGTATACTACGACAGCGATGCTGACCTGAATCTGTTAAAAGGGAAGAAGATGGCCATCATAGGGTTCGGTTCCCAGGGACATGCCCACGCTTTGAACCTGAAGGATAGCGGCCTTGATGTGGTTGTTGGCCTGAGGAAGGAGGGTACTTCCTGGAAAAAGGCGGAAAAGGCGGGGGTAAAAGTGGTATCCACGGCCGAAGCTGCCAAAATGGGGGATATTATCACCATACTCATACAGGATGACCGTCAGCCGGAGACCTTCGAGAAGGACATACTTCCCGGGCTCAAAAAGGGAAAGTTGCTCATGTTCGCCCACGGATTCAACATCCATTACAATCAAATCATCCCTCCGAAGGATGTGGATGTTGCCATGGTTGCTCCCAAGTCGCCGGGACACGTGATGCGGCGTGAGTACGTCGCGGGAGCGGGGGTCCCCTGCCTTGTTGCCGTCTATCAAGATGTGAGCGGTAAGGCTAAGGAGATTGCCCTCGCATACGCGAAGGGTGTTGGTGGCACAAGGGCGGGAGTGATAGAGACCACCTTCAAAGAGGAGACAGAAACTGACCTCTTTGGGGAGCAGGTAGTCTTATGCGGAGGTGTAACTCACCTGATCGCCGCGGGGTTTGAGATTCTCACCGAGGCGGGTTACGCTCCGGAGATGGCCTACTTCGAGTGCCTCAATGAGCTGAAGCTCATTGTTGACTTGATCTACGAGGGCGGTCTTTCCACGATGCGCTATTCGGTGAGTGACACCGCCGAATACGGGGATTACACCGCTGGCCCGAAAATCATCACCGAGGAATCGAAGCAGGTAATGAGGCAAATCCTCAAGGATGTTCAGAGCGGCGAGTGGGCCCGGCAGTGGATCCTGGAGAATAAGGCCGGGAGACCATATTTCACGGCAATGCGCCGTCGCTGGTCTGAGCATCCCGTAGAGCAGGTGGGGGAGAAGCTCCGGGGGATGATGAGCTGGATCACAAAGGATCGGGCAGTTGATAGGGAGAAGAACTGATATCTTCCGGATCGCGGATTTTAGGGACGGGCTGATGATGGAGTTGCTCAAGAAGGTTACTTCTCGGGGTCGAGGATGGGGGTGAGACTCCGACCTCGGAACAGCCTGCGGCAGTGAGGGTGGGGGTGTAGGGAAAGGTTGAAATAGATGGTCTGCACCTTCCTTTTACAAATAGTTTGATACGGCTTCGGCAACTTCCAGGGTTGTGTTGTCACCACCCATGTCGTAGGTGCGAACCTTGCCTTCCCGGACGACTCGGGCAATGGTTGCCTCGAGGCGGCTGGCTATTTTCTCTTCGCCGAGGTAATCCAACATCAATTTCGTGGTTAACAGCATGGCCATAGGATTGACCTTATAGGTGCCTGCATACTTAGGTGCGGACCCGTGGGTTGGTTCGAATAAGGCGTACTTGTCTCCGATGTTGGCGCTACTGGCAAAACCGAGCCCTCCTACCAACTGGGCGCAGAGATCGGAGATAATGTCCCCAAACATGTTGGTGGCAACCAGCACCCCGTAATCCTGAGGATTCTTCACCAACCACATGGCCATGGCATCGATATTTGCTTCCCAGAGTTCAATATCCGGAAACTCCAATGCCACCTTTCGGGCTTCTCGTACCATGAGACCGCTGGTCTCCCGGAGGATATTGGGTTTTTCCACCACCGTAACCGATTTGTACCCATACTTCTTTGCGTATGTGAAAGCCTGACGCACAATGTTTTGGCAGGCTTTTCTCGTCAAAACTCTCAGGGATACAGCAATGTCTTCAAGGGGAACCTCGGCAAAACGTTTCATCTTGGGATGAGTCTCCGAGAGAAGATGCATCACGTTTTCCGGCAAGGGATGATATTCAATCCCAGCGTAGAGCCCCTCGGTGTTTTCCCGAAAGACCACCAGATCGATATCATCGCGATAATTCAAGGGGTTTCCAGGAAATGCCCTGCAGGGGCGCAGGTTGGTGTGTAAATCGAACATCTGGCGTAAGGCCACGATGGGGCTGCTGTAGTTGAAACCCTTTCCCCGCAACTGCGGCGCCAGTTCTTTCTCCGTTTCTTCCTTGGGTTTGGACGTAATGGCCCCAAATAGGCAAACATCCGTCTCTTTCAACAATTGGATGGTGCGGTCGGGCAGAGGGTTGCCCTCCTTGCACCAAAATTCCCAGCCAATATCACCGAATCGCAAATCCGCATCCAATTTTAGCTTTTTCAATACGATCATCGCTGCATCCATTACATCCTTGCCCACACCGTCGCCGGGTAACACGGCAATCCGATACTTTGCCATAACCGCCTCCGTTATCCTCTCCGATTATGTATTTTGACCCTTTTCAAGCAACTTCTTGGTGTGCGGGATCAGTCCCCCATCCCCAATGATTCCCAAGACGAATTCGGGCAGTGGCGAAAAGGTAAATAGGCCTGCTTTGCAGGTCAATTCTCCCTTTTCGAAATCAACCTTCACTGTTTCCCCGTTTTCGATCGCATCTACCGCCTCCGGTGACTGGACAAGTGCCAGACCCGTATTGATGGCGTTGCGGAAATAGATTCGCGAGAATGATTTAGCCACCACAGCTCCCACCTTGGCGAATTTTATACAGGTAGCCGCCTGCTCACGGGAACTGCCACAGCCGAAGTTTTTCCCGGCAACGATGATATCATCTTCCCGGACATTTCCGGCAAAATGAGGATCCAGACCCTCCAAGGCATGTTTTGCCATCTCGTTGGGATCGTTGATGGTATAGGTATATTTGCCGGGGAAAATGACGTCGGTATTAACGTCATCTCCGTATTTCCAGACCTTCCCCTGTATTGCCATCCTCTTTCCCCTTCCTATCCAATATAGAATGAAAATGTTCTCTTAATGGTTAACGACCTAACCCAACTGGAAAAGCCAAAGGGTTTAATCGGGAATCTCTGAAAAAGTGGAGAAAGGAGCTCTGAGCACAAAATTGTGTAGTGTTGCAGTCATGCAATGTACATTCTCATTCAAGCGCGAGCAGAACCGCAACTGCAACGTTTGAGCAGCGAAAAGCGACTTTTTCAGACCTCTCTTTGAAAGAACACACGTTTCAAAAAAATGTTAAACGAACCTGGTAACCGACGGGGCAAAAAACAATTTCTCCTGCCGATCTCATGAGGTTTGAGCGATTTCCCTCGCTATTATTCTCAGATTATTATAAGCATTCCTTATATGCGCTTCTTTTTCCTCAATCCATTGCCCTTCCTGCTCCAATCTAACCGCTCTATCTTGGGCCATACGTTTTACCTCTTCCGGGTTTGTGCTCCCCTGTGTGCAACGCGTCGTAATGAAATTGCCAGGATCCAGGACCTCTCTCATTCCTTCGGTGGATATTTCCAGCATAAGTTCCTCACCCACTATCTCCTCAGCGGCCTTCTTCAACATCTGTTCCGTTACTTGTAATGGAGTGATACCATTGCTGAGGGCATCCCTTACGAGCCTGCCCACTATTCTATGGGCCGTTCGCCAGGAAAGGTTTGCTTTACGGGATATCAGGAGGGCTAAAGCGCTGGCAGTCGACCAATGAGAATACACTCTTTCCCGCATTGTTTCCTCTTTTATGTTCATTGTGCCCATTACCCCTCCCATC
>JAUWDQ010000103.1 GCA_030608745.1 Pseudomonadota bacterium
GCGGGTTATAAAAAAGTAAAACCACCGCGTACGCATCTTTCCTGGCAATGTCATTTCAACGTTCGTGAGCTTTTCAGCCGTTAAGCATTCTCCCGTGAGTACCGCCCACCGTGCACTGACTTTTGTGCCGGCCGGAGCGGATAGCTTGAATGCGCAATAGATTTTTGGCACGTTCGCCGGAAAAGTATCTGAGGCATCAAGCGGCCTGCCGGTATCGCGTTCCAAGTCTCTGGTTATTGACGAATTTTTCCTAAATTCAATTCAGAAATTTTCTTACTGGATTTGCTTGCAATGTCTCTTATTTTCTCACAATTTCACAAAATCTAGCCGGGATGGATTGAGAAGTGGGATTGGTCAGATCGGGAAGAATTAGAGAAACCTTGAACTGAAAAGATTGGTTGATTTTTGGGTTGGGGTTGATAGAATGGTGTCAAAAAAGTACCCTGTTCTCAGCACTTTCACATAATTACCTAACAGACGGAGGTAAAGACATGGAATACGATAAGCCGCAAAAAGCTGCAGTTAAAAGGTTAGTCGATTTGGTGGATTACCAGGAAAAATCCGTGGTTAGCAGGACCATCATTGATAAAAAGACAGGAACCGTTACGTTATTTGCTTTTGACCAGACACAGGGCTTAAGTGAACATACCGCACCGTTTGATGCTTTGGTTTATCTGCTTGATGGGGAAGCAGAAATTACTATTTCAGGCGAAGCCTTTACCTTGAAGCAAGGTGAGATGATCATAATGCCAGCCAACAAGCCTCATGCTGTTAAGGCCATTGAGAAATTCAAAATGATGCTGACTATGATACGATAATGACACTGGACAAACTCACAAGGACCCACCTGCACCTGGACAGTAAAAAAAAGGATCACGCAATCAACGCAACCCCTTGATTTTAATGGCGCGCCTGGTAGGATTCGAACCTACAACCTACGGATTAGAAGTCCGTTGCTCTATCCAACTGAGCTACAGGCGCCCTCGATTCCCAAAATTATAATCGGCTTTTAAACCCCTGTCAATAATCTTGCTTTCGCCCTGATCCACCATCAAGGCATCATCTGCGCGGCGTTGCCTTCGATCGCTCCTCCTTGCGGCGTATTGCTCCATACGCCTCAGTCGTCGCTCCTCGGCGCCTTGCATCTAATACCTTCCTGGTGATCAGGAATACTCCATAACCTGCTGATTTCAGTTTTGATACCTAAATTAGGCGGTGGATTTTGGTTTCTTGCCTGAGGTCTTTGAAAACCTCGCTCTTCGCCGCTCAGAGCTCGTTTTCCCAATTTTTCAGAGATCTCTGCTTCCCAGACTGCAAAGGTAGGTTATTCTTATTGGGCCATTGTAAAGGGGCGATCCACCAAATCAAGGGATCACGCATTTTGACATTGGGTAATCGATTATGGTAAGAAAACTACATACTGAACGAAGGATGGAGGTTTGACAATGGGCAAGATCAGAACCACAAAGGCCATGGTGGGCATCATAACGATCATCATTCTGGTGGGGATGGGCATCAGTGGCACCTTCCCCACTATCAAGTTCGCCCACGCCGATGAGATAGGCCCTAATGCGGTGCAGGGGAAGGTCGTCTCCATTTACACCAATGTCTTCCGTAAGGGGACCATGGTGGTCAAAAGTGATAAGACGGGGAAGACCTATACCTTCTACCTGGGTAGGAGAACCATCTACGTTCCCCATCGTTACCCCAACGTAGAAGAAACCGTCAAAGTATCCTACATCGATGACAGGGGGTTCCTGAAGGCTACCCGAGTGGAGATAATCCAGAGTGCCTAAACACCCCTCTTAAAGGGCGGGCGAACTAGGATCTCTTTTCCCTTTCGGGATAAAAAAATGGTCGGGGCGAGCAGATTTGAACTGCCGACCTCCTGCTCCCAAGGCAGGCGCGCTAACCAGGCTGCGCTACGCCCCGATATACCTTTTCAATATCTTCTTCAATTTTCTGAGGGCCTTACCCCTGTGGCTCAGTCGATTCTTCTCCCCGATGGAAAGCTCAGCCACCGTCTTACCATATCGCGGGATGATGAAAATCGGATCGTACCCGAATCCCCTTTCTCCCCTCTCCTCAAGGCCTATTTGTCCGCGACATTCCCCCTCTACCACCTCTTCGTCTCCCCACGGGGTTACCAGGGCCAGAACGCATCTGAACATCGCCCCCCTTTTTTCCCGAGGAATACCCTCCAACTCCCTTAATAACCTGCGATTGTTTTCCCGATCATCCCCGCCATCCCCCGCGTATCGGGCCGAAAACACACCCGGCCTCCCCTTAAGGTAATCAACCTCCAAGCCGGAGTCATCGGCCAAGGTAAGTTTTCCCGTCCATCTGGTAAAAAACCGAGCTTTTTTAAAAGCATTATCCCGGTATGTCTCTCCGTTTTCAACCACCTCGGGCGCATCGGGATAATCCCTCAGGGAGGTGATGGAAATCTCGCCCCCCTTTAAAAGCTCCCTTATTTCTCTTATCTTTCCCTCATTTCTCGTTGCGAGAAAAAGTTCCAAAGGGTCTCCTTTTAAGGACTCCAGTGCAAGGTCCTCCTCTGTATCCGGGCCAACTCCCGAACTCCTTTCAATGCAAGTACGGTCATCTCATCCATCTCTTGTTTGGTGAAGCTGGATTCCTCCCCAGTCCCCTGAACCTCGACAAAATTCCCGCTCCCCGTGACCACGAAATTCATGTCTACCTCCGCTAAAACATCCTCCTCATAGTTCAAATCGAGGAAGAAATTTCCCTCTATCCTTCCAACACTTACGGCCGCCACCGAATCCTTTATGGGGATTCCCTCGATCATCCCTCTTTCCCTCATGGTATTGAAGGCATCCACCAAGGCCACATATGCCCCCGTTATGGCGGTGGTTCTAGTTCCACCATCGGCCTGAATAACATCGCAATCGACCCACATCGTCCTCTCGCCGAAATCGTTTAAATCCGTAATAGACCTCAGCGACCGTCCGACCAGACGTTGGATCTCGAACCTCCTCCCGTCCGTCCTCGCGAAGACCTCTCGAACGTTCCGGGTTTCGGTAGCACGGGGGAGCATTGCGTACTCGGCGGTTATCCAACTCCTGCCCGTATTTTTTAAAAATGGGGGAACCTTTTCCTCCACACTAACGGCACAAACCACCCGCGTATCCCCCATTTCGATCAAGACCGAACCCTCGGCATGTTTCAGGTAATCGCGGGTTATCCTCACCTTCCTCAATCTATCCGGGGTCCTTCCGTCAGATCTCATTTGTTGTCCGGCCACGGTCTTTGCCATGGAAGATATATTACAGAAATGGCCAATCCTGTCAATGGGACATAAAAGCCTTTGCATCCAATTCGCAGTTTCAACTAATCGGAACTCATGACCCCTCAGGTATAAAAGGAAGCTCGGTATTCTGCCTCATCCCCTCATTGATATTTTACCTCGTATCGGGTAGTTAAGTACATGGAACTATTAACGAGAAGGAGATTATATGAGTAGGGGTCGATTTAGTATCCTATTCCTTATTAGATTTGAGAGAGGAGCAGACTAATGGCTGCGTTTGACATTCTCGAGAAGGGCTTATGGGTCGATTATGACCCAAATGGGAGGTACTGGAACAGTCGTTGGAACATGCTCGATGAAGTAAGGTCAAAATTGACTCTGCCAAAATCTATTTCCATTACAGATTCTACTTTGAGGGAAGGGGAAGAGACTCCCTTTGTGGTATTCAATATTGAGAAGAAATTGAAAATCGCAAAAATGTTGGATGAAATTGGCGTTCATGAAATCGATTGTGGCTTTGCCACGATAAATAGACATCACTTCGAATTTTTACAAGCGCTCAATGAAGAAGGCCTAAGAATCAAGAGATCGGTCATTGTGAGAATTGATCTGCCAAATTATGAATCCGGTATTGAACGAGTCTTGAGAGAGGGAGCCGACATAATACTCTGTGGACTCTACGCTACTCCGATAAAGGGTTATTCACTCAAGGATTACCTAACTCGTATCACAAGAGCGATTAAGCACTGTAAAGATCTCAAGGTATTCACTGCCTTTTGGGGTACGTGCACACGATGGGAAAAAAGTTTTATGGAGAGGGTTTACAAAACGGCAATCGATTCGGGGGCGGATCGGATAAAAATAGCGGGTGGCGGGGTGCTTACTGTTCCCGCTTTCAAATATCTCTCGAAAATGCTCAAAACGATTGCCGGGGCTAAAGAACTTGGAATTCATGCGCACAATCATTACGGGCTTGCAACCGCCTATGCTCTCGCTGGGGTGGAGGTTGGAGCCGAAAATATAGAAACATCTGTTAATGGCTTGGGAGACGGTGCTGGTTTGGCACCCTTTGAGGAGGTAGTAATGGCCCTGACAGCCTTCTACGGGTTTGATTTGGGTATAAAAATAGAAAAAATAATGAAATTATCGCGATTAGTCCAACGATTTTCTAGGGTTAGAGTCCAGCCTTATAAACCCCTTGTCGGGAAAAATGTATTCATTGAAACCCCTGATACCCATATTGAAGCTATTTTAAGGAGGAGACTCCACGGAAAACCGGGTCGAAATTATATTGAACCGGAAGCGATCGGCCAAAAACAAACCATACTTTTTGGTCCTTCGGCACTTGGTGGTCCTGCAATTGAGCTTAAGGCAAAGGAGATGAAGATTCAATTAACCAAGGCTCAGGTTAATGAGGTCCTCCGATCCCTGAAGAAGCGCTTGGCAAATCAACCCTCCATTTCCGAGCACCAAGTTGAAAAAATTATGCAAAAAATCGGAAAAACAACGTGAGGGAGCCTTTTGTCAAAAACTCCCTAACCCTGGATTTTGGGGGAGAATTGACGTTTCTTAAGGGGAAACCCGGCCAGCTTGCTGTTACTATGTATCTTCAAACCGGCTCAAGGAATAGTAGATAGGCAAGTAAACGAAGATTAACCCATTGTGCGGCAAGTCCGCCTCGGGTTGCTAAGATGGTAGGCCCATCCGCCACCGCATGAGGTACTCTTCTGCGTGGTTGACAGCGAGATTCAGTATCGTGGCCACGATCATCAGAACAAACAGAACGGCAAATACCCCCGAGGTGTCGAACCAGCCAGAATACTCCATGAGTAAATAACCCATCCCTTTATTTGTGGCGATGAGCTCCCCCACAACGGCTCCAATCAGGGCGTAGGGTATACCCAGCTTAAATCCCGTAAAAATCCAGGGGTAAGTTGAGGGTAATATCACCTTTCGGAGGATCTCTCTTTCGTTGGCCCCTATCACCCTGATGACATCCACAAGCTCAGGGTCCACTGACCTTATCCCCCCCAAGGTGTTATAGAAAACCAGAAAAAAGACGATAATAGCTGCAATGGCGATCTTCATGTCGACCCCAATCCCAAACCAGAGGATGAAAAGGGGTGCCAATGCAATCTTGGGTAAACTGTATACCGCCATGATATAGGGATCGACTATCTTGGCAAGGGTAGCTTTGCGCCCCAACCAGAATCCAAGGGAAATTCCTAGTGACGCCCCTATGATGAAACCAACAATCATCTCAAATATTGTTATGGATAGGTGAAAGGTCAATTGGCCGCTTTTTGCCAGTTCAAAAAGTCTGGAAATAATTTCAGAGGGGCAGCTGATCCAAAAGGGTTCGATGTGGTAGGGAATACGAAGCGTGAAGACCTTTAAGTCAACCGTAAGATAAGCAGGTTCACCTGATATTAACTCCCAAAGGAGTAACAACCCAATGCCGAATAAGATCCGCTGGGTATTGAGTTTGATAATCCCCTTACTCTTTTCCTTCATGATCCTCCCTATGATCGAGAAAATCCTCAGGGACCGGTATTTTCATCAAAGGAGGTACGAAAACCTTCTTGATCGCACTCCATTTTCTCCAATTCCGCCTTTGTCTTCAGTTCCTCGGCCTTTCCCACCTCCTCTTCAAGATCCTTCCAGATACCCCCATATATTTTGATGAAATCCTCATTGAACCGGATCTTAATGGTATCTCTCGGTCTGACAAGGGGTATGGAGTTCACTGTCTTGGCGGTCCCAGGGCGGGCAGAGAAGACTATGACTCGATCTGAAAGGGATATGGCTTCTTCCAGGTCATGGGTAACGAAAAGGATTGTATTACCAGTACCGCCCCAAAGCTCCAACAATTGATTTTCCAATATCAGTCGCGTTTGAGCATCCACGGCAGAAAAGGGCTCGTCCATGAGTAAGACATCCGGATTATAAATTAACGTACGCGCTAGCGAAGCGCGTTTGCGCATGCCCCCTGATAACTCGTTGGGAAAATGATCCTCAAACCCGGCTAATCCCACACGATTTATCAGCTTTATGGCCTGTGACTTTCGCTCCGATTTGGATACATCTCGAATCTCCAGGCCGATTTCGATATTTTCCCGTGTTGTCCTCCAGGGTAGCAGGTTGTCCTTCTGAGTGATATAGCCGATCTTGGTATTGATGCCTTTCAGCAATTGGCCATCCAGGGAAATCTCTCCCGTCGTTGGCCTGAGGAGGCCCGCAATAATATTCAATAACGTGGATTTGCCGCATCCACTGGGACCGACAATGGAGAGGAATTCCCCCTCCTTGACATCGATATTGATGTCGATCAAGGCCTGCAATTCCCTCTCATCCCTCGTAAAAACCTTGCTGATGTTCCTCAGTACTATTTTGTCAGGCATTCACTTTACCCCAAAAGAAAGAAGCAGCCAGCAGCTTTGTTCAGTTATTTGCTATGAAGCAGAAGAGGATTACTAGTGTTGATCCCTTTGGCTGCTGGCTGCCCAATTCGAGCCCTATATTCTTTAGGGTAAATATTTGTTGGTGGCTATCTCATCGAATGGATATTTCTTCTTGACCTTCTTCAAGAACAAGATGAATTCCTGCCCTGCATCGACACCTGATTTGGTAATTCTCCCATCGGCCGCATAGGCTAACTTGTGGGACTTCCAGATTAAATCGTGGAGACCTGGGTCGACCTTTGGCATCCTTTCTTTCATTACCTGTAATGCCTTGTCCGGGTTTTCCCTGATGAGACGCTCTGCCTTGACCATGCCCTTCACGAAAGCCCTGGTTATATCTGGATGTTGCTCGATATAATCCTTGCTCCCGACAACGGAGATATAGAGATAGTCACTGAAGAAAGGGATCTCCCCTCCTATGATGTCTACAAAGTATCTGGCACCAAAGTTCTTAACACAATACGCGGGGACGGGTTCGGAACGTACAATGATGTCAACCTTGTTCGTCTTTATGGCTGCATAATAGGCGCTCGATTTCCCGATGGGCATGAGATTGACATCCCTCTCTGGATCGAGATCGCTGTAATTCTTGATGATATATCGAGCAAGGACGTCCGTACCGCTCCCTCTTCCGGTAACCCCAATCGTCAGGCCTTTTATCTGGGGAATTCTCTCCTTGAGAGGAAGTTTTTCTATACCTGGTTTTACCCCCTTCCGAATGGCTAAAGTACTCCCCATCTTGGTCATCATTGCACAAACGGCCAAGAGATCCTTACCCTTTGCCTTTGCCTTGGTAACCTTGTCAACGGTCCCCAGATAAAATTGGGCATCTCCTGAAATAACGATTGTGGCTGCTTTTGAGCCGCTTCCAGTCCTTATCTCCTCGACCTCCAATCCATTCTCCTTGAAGAACCCTAAGTCTTGGCCCACAAAAAATGGAGTGTAAAGGTACCCGATTGATGAAAATGTCGCCTTAATCTTAGTAGCTGCTGATGCTACACCACATAAGAAACTCATTGCCAACAAGGTAGCAATAAACAGACAAAAAATTTTCTTTCTCATATCTAACCCCCCTTTTTCAATTCATCCCATCTCAATTTATACGGACCTGAGAAATCTTATGCCGTGCCTCACCTCCTTCCATCTTGGAGAGCTCGAACCACTTCCTCTTCTCAAACACCTCTTCGTATCAAAATCTCCGCAATATGTCAAGGTATTTTTGAATGGGAGTTTCCTGCTCTTCTGGGGGGACTCCATTGTCCCTGAGTGTTATCTGCTGGAGAAGGGCCACTTTGGAGGCAATGAATTGAAGGAATAAGTGAGCGCTCCAGAGAAGTAAAGTTTATCTCTATCGACATTGAGCCATATGTTTGTGACATACGAAAATTATGCTCATGCCAAGCCCGCCTTCCCAAAGAGGCAAAAATAGCAATGAATTGCGGGCTTTTATTCGTCTAAGGCCAAGGGAACAACACTGTTACTTACCTTTGAACACAGGTTCCCTCTTGGCAAAAAAGGCCTCTACCGCCTCGTCGTGATCCTCAGACCCCCAAAGAATAGAAAACAATTCTGTCTCTAGTAGGTTTGCGTCTCTACCTGTCATATCTACGCATGAATTTACGAGCTTTTTTATGAACCGAATGGATAGGGGGGCGTTTTTGGATATCCTCTTTGCAAGGTCTTTTGCTATTGGAACTACCTCATTCTTCTCGACAACTTTATCAACGAGGCCCAAACTAAGAGCCTTTTCGGCCGAGATAATCTCCCCTGTCAACATTAGCAGGAGAGCCTTTGACCTTCCCACAGTGCGAACCAATCGTTTTCCACCTCCCCATGATGTCATTATCCCCATGTTGATCTGTCGGAATCCGAATCTTGCCTCTTTTGAAGCAATTCTGTAATCGCATGCCAATGCAAATTCACATCCTCCCCCGAAGGCATATCCGTTAATTGCCGCGATTACGGGAATATCAATCCCTTCAATACTGTCGAGCAAATCTCCGTACAAGATCGACATTTCCCTCCCTTTATGAAGGCTATCGAGCGTTTGGAAGTATTTTAGATCTCCTCCCGAGATGAATGCGTCATCTCCGCTTCCTGTTAATATGAGGGTTAGGATCTCACTATCCTGTTTAATCCGGTCAACAAGAGCTCGTAGTTCCAGCGTTGTATCAATATCAATGGCATTCTTTCGCTCTGGACGATCTATCGTAACAGTGGCGACTTTATCATCTTTTTCGAACCGTATGTTCTTAAAGGTTTCTGCCATTTTCGTCCATCCTCCTAAACTCCCATGAATGGAATTCCAAAA
>JAUWDQ010000157.1 GCA_030608745.1 Pseudomonadota bacterium
AATTTGGTATTTATTTGAGCTTTGAGCTTTGACATTTGGCATTTATTTCTAATTGGGGCTTTGGCATTTGTTCATTCTAATTTTTGTAACTTTTTTAGCAAGTTAGAGTAATTACATGCTTTTTTCTGAGGAAACTCCAGTCAATCCATCCCCCACCCGCCGGTTACGTCAAGGGTCTCACCGGTGATGTATTTCGCGAAATCCGAGACGAGGAACAGGACCCCATCTGCCACTTCCTCCGGCGTTCCGAACCTCCCCAATGGAATTGCCCTCCTCAGGGCTTCATTCACCTCGGGGGTACTCATTTTCCTCAGGGGGGAGTCGATTACCCCCGGTGCAACGGCGTTAACCGTGATCCCGAATTCAGCCACATCGTAGGCCATGGCTTTGGTCATTCCTATCACGCCCGCTTTGGAGGCGACGTAGTGAACTCCGACGGGGCCCGAATTTCCGGTCTTTCCCGTTATGGAGGCTATATTGACGATTCTTCCTTTCTTTTTCGGAATCATGAAGGCGAGGGCAGCCTTTGAAAAGTTGAAAACCCCTTTGAGATTAACCGCCATGACACGGTCCCACTCCTGCTCCTCGATTTCGTATATCTTTGGCTTCCTCCCTTCCTTCTTGGGAGATATCCCGGCGTTGTTCACCAGGATATCCATACCACCGAGCTGATCTACTGCTTGTTTTACCATTTTCTCAGCCTCGGGGAAATCGGCCACATCACCCAAAAGCGTGATGGCACGGCGTCCCATGGCTTGTATTTTCCCTCGTGCCTCCTCAGCGTTCTCCTTGCTCACGTCGTTAATCGCCACATCGCATCCGTATTCGGCAAGCTTGAGGGCGATGGCTTCTCCGATTCCCTGACCTGCGCCCGTTATGAAGGCTTTTTGACCATCCAATTTCATATGTTTACCACCTAACCGATTTCCAGCCGACATGGCACGGGTGGCTCATCTTGTAATGGGATAAATGGACGATACGCCCGCAGCATATAATCATGAAGTGAACTAGATGCTAATCCTTTTTCCCGAGATAGGCACCCTTGACCCGATCATCATTGAGGAGCTCTTGAGCGGACCCGCTCATGTGAATTTGGCCACCCTCCATGACGTAACCCCACTCTGCAACCCTGAGGGCAACGGGGGCATTCTGTTCCACGAGGAAGATGGTCATTTTCTGTTCCTCATTGATCGCCTTGATGGTCCTGAAGATCTCCTTGATGAGAAACGGGGCGATGCCTAAGGAGGGCTCATCCAGCATGAGGAATTTGGGCCGGCTCATGAGAGCTCTGGCAATGACGAGCATCTGCTGCTCACCGCCGCTCAGCGTTCCGGCCTGCTGACTCTTTCTTTCCTTGAGGACGGGGAACAGACCATACGCGAGATCAATCCCCTCTTGCAGCGTTTTCTGATCGTACCGGGTGTAGGCGCCCAGCTTAAGATTCTCCAACACGGTGAGAAAGGGGAAGACGTTTCTCCCTTGAGGAACCATGGCGATTCCCTTTTGGACCCTCACCGTGGGGGCGTATTTCGTGAGATCCTCGTTTTCAAACAGAATCTCCCCCTGCCGAGCGGGGAGGAAGCCAAAGACAGTACGGAAAAACGTGGTCTTCCCCGCCCCGTTGGGCCCAATGATGGTGACGATCTGTCCTTCCTTCACCTCCAGGGAGATGCCCCGGATCACCTCGGACTTTCCATATCCTGAGATCAGGTTCTTTACCTCAAGCATTATTCCTCCACTCCAAAATAGGCATCGATTACCCTTTGGTTGGTCTGAATCTCCTCCGGCCTTCCCTCGGCGATTTTTTCCCCATAATCGAGGACAATGATCCGCTCGCAGAGGTTCATCACCACGTCCATATTGTGTTCAATCACGACGAAGGTCTGACCCTGTTTGTTCAACTCCCGGATATAATCCATGATCCTCCCCCGCATCTCCATCTCGACGCCGCTCGTCGGCTCGTCCAGTAACACCAGCTCCGGGCGCGGCATGAGCACCATCCCGAAATCTAGGAGCTTCTGCTGGCCGTAGGACAGGTTGCTCGCCAACTCGTCCTTGAGATGGGAAATGTAAAGAAACTCCAGGATTTCATGGGCCCTTTCCACGTCCCCGGAGTCATCCTTCGTAAACAATCTGGAGAGAAGGGTCCCTCGATGTTCCTGAACGGAGAGGAGCATGTTCTCAAAAACGGTCATCTCAAGAAACAACTGAATCAGTTGAAAGGTCCGTCCAACCCCCAGCCGGATGATCTTATCGGTCGGGAGACCCGTGATGTCCCTTTCCTGGTAATAGACACGCCCAGCCGTTGCAGGATAGATATGGGTAACGCAGTTGAAAAAGGTGCTCTTCCCCGAGCCGTTGGGACCGATGACGGCCACGATCTCGCCCCTTTCAACCTGAAAATCCAGTTGGCTGACCGCGCGCAACTTGTAAAAGTCTTTGGTCATTTTCTGAGTTTCAAGGAGTGGCATAAGAATCCTCCGGAGCTATCTTCTGCTCCCTATCCGGGCCGGGATCGCTTCCCTGAGTCGATCCAGCACGATCACCAACCCCCCTCGCATAAAGAGCATAACCAAGATCAAGATGAGGCTGTAGACGATCAGGTATGCCGCCTCGGCCATCCTGAGCACTTCCGGACCCATCACAACGATGATGGCTCCGATAATGGGCCCCTCGATCCTCCCCATCCCGCCGATGACGATCATGATGAGGAACTCCAGGGAAATGAAGAAGGTGAAGGCATCAGGGGAAATGTACCTGAGGAGTGGGGCAAAGAGCCCCCCGCCCACACCGGCGAAAAACGCCCCCACGGCAAAGGCCAGGAGTTTGTAGTTAAAAGAGCTGATACCGTGGCCCCGCGCCGCCAATTCGTTGAGCCCTATGGCCCTGAACGCCCTCCCCCATTTCGAGTTGACGATCCAGATCGACGCAAGGATAGCCAGGATGAACAAGACGAGGAGAAGGTAGTAGTAATTGATATCCGATGTAAAGCTTAAGGACCCAATGGAGGGCCTGGTGATGCCGGAGACTCCCGTGGGCCCGCCCGTGAGCCACGACTCCTGCATCATTACGAAGAACGTGATGATATTGATGGCAATGGTGATGAGTGCCAGGTAATGGTCCTTCCATTTTAGGGCCGGGAACCCGATGACGGCTCCAAAGAGGCCCGCGAAAATCCCGGACAGGGGGAGAATGAGCCAGAAAGACCATCCCTGGGCGAGCAATAACCCCATGGTGTACGCCCCGATCCCGAAGAACGACGCATGGCACAGGGAGACCTGATTCGCATACCCCAGGGTGAGGTTAAGGCCGATTGCCACGGTGACGTAAACGTAGGTTAGGCTCACCACGTAAAGGGTATAGTCTCCGAGAAACCGCGGAAGGACACACAGAATCGCAACGATGATGCCCCAGAACAACCATCTAATCATAGCACTCTCCCTCTCTCAGTACGCTTCCTCTTTTATACCCACGATGCCTTCCGGCTTAATCAGCAAGACGACCAAGAGCAAAATCATGACGAAGGCGTCCCGGTAAGCCGTGGTAATATAGGCGGCGGCAAAGGTTTCGGCAAGGCCCACGGTGAGTCCCCCCACGAGGGCCCCGCGGATCTGGTTGAAACCGCCGATGATCGCCGCCACAAAAGCCTTCACGCCCAAGAAGATCCCAATGTCGTATCTCACGAAAAAGATCGGGGCGGCGAAGACGGCCGCGGTGCCGGCGAGAACGGAATTGAGCACGAAGACCAGGGTGATGATATGTCTCACGTTGATCCCCATAAGTTCGGCCGTCTCCCTGCTCTGTGCCACGGCCTGCATGGCCATTCCCAATTTCGTCCTCTTGATGCAGAGGTGCAGGACGATGATGATGACCGAGATGAGAACGATGTTCCAGATGTCCTCAGGTGAAAAGATGATGTCACCGAGCTCTATGGGCTTGGTGCTGAAGAGATGCGGGAAGAAGAGGGTTTGGGGCGTCCAGGCGATCTGCATCCCGTATCTGAGGAAGCCCGAAAGACCCAGGGTGGCGATGACGATGACGAGTACCCCTCCCGGCAGGAGTTTCCTGATCATCAACCGCTCGAAGAGGTATCCCATGATACCACTGCCCAAGAGAGTCAATACGAAAGACGGCCAGAATGGAATCTTCAATACAATGTGTAAGGCTACCATCAGGAACATGGGGACCATCACGAGCTCACCCTGGCCGAAATTGATGGTCTGAGACGTCTGCCACAGGAGAACGAAGCCAATGGCAACGACGCCGTAGAGAATCCCCATGGAAACACCGCCAATAAGTAGTTGGATGAAGTTTGCCATCTATCTCCTCCCTATGCTGGTGTCACCCCAAACCCTCGCGACCCTTAACGGAAATACCTATTTCCGACCGCCGATAGGGCCACTCCCGAGAAGAATTCTCACTTCTCATACCATTTGGTCTTCTTGCTGCTATCGGGCCCCTTCAGCGGAGGCAGGGCAGCCACGATCTTCGGTTTCGCATGCGTACCATCCCACTTAACCTGTACGAGATAATCCCATGCGTGCAGGTCACCGACATCGTCGTAGTAGAGATTGCCGCCGCAGATATTCTTCTGTACCTTCGGGGTAATGAAGATATTGTGCATCTTCTGCGAGTACTTCGCCTTGTCGAAGCCCCCTGTCTGTTCGATTCCCGTCTTGACCAGGTAGACGCTGTTGTACCCCTTCATGAACTCGTTGTCAGGCCATTCCTTGTACTGCTTCTTGAACCACTTGGAAACACGCACGCAGTTGGGCTCGGGGGCGTTGTACTCGAATCCCGACATACCATAGACCCCCTCAGCCGATTCCTTCCCGAGCCTCAGGGTATCCTCCGAGATACCAGAGTTGGGGGCGAACAAAACCAGCTTAAGTCCCATCTTTCTCACCTGCCGGTAGACGATGGCGGCCTCCTCCTCGAGGAGGTAGACGAACAGGGCATCCGCTTTCTTTCTCCGCAAGGTGCTAAACTCCGCCGAATAATCCGCCTGCTTCTGCTCACAGGCCATTGCCGCCACGAGCTTGGTATTATACGTCTCCTTGAGAATCTTCTGCGTCGTCTCCTTGGCGCCGATACCGTAGTCGTTGTTGACGTGGAGCATCGCTATCGCCTTCGGTTTCTTCTCGGCCATAATGAAGCTCAGGAGCTTGGGGATCTCGAATCCCTGCTGGGTGGAGGTACGCCAGATGTACTTGCTTCCCTTGGTTGAAATCCTCCAGTTCTCAGACCCAACGTTCTGGGGAGTCTTGGCTTCCTGGGAAAGGAACATGTTGGCAAGGGTGCTGGAACTGTAGATGGGACCGGATAGGGCATAGGGCTTCCACGCAAGGGCCTTCTTCACCGCGCTCACCGAAATGGGGGGCTTGGACTGGGTATCAAAGATCTTGTATTCAACCGGCCTCCCGAGGATGCCACCGGCGTCGTTGATCTCCTTGGTTGCATACTTCACCCCCTTGGTCCAGTAATCCCCCAGGGAAGCTCCGGCTCCCGTCAACTCAATGACAACCCCGATCCTCACCTTCTCCGCCGCAGCGGCGGGACCGGATGAGAAAAAGATCAAAAGAGATAGAATACTTATGGAAATTAAGGTTTTCTTAAGCATATTCCTCCTCCTTTCCAGGCGTAAAGAGTTAATGAAACTATCTCAGACCACTCTTAACCGATGTCTGTCCCTCATCATTAAGAAACCCCTCACCCCCTTTCCGGGACAAATTTAACCCTCCCTTTATATACTTTTCAGAAAATTTGTCAAGAACTTTTTTAAAATTTTTTTAAAAAAGTTGCAAATTCCTCTCAAGTAACATGATACAAGCCAAAATCGCGCCTCACGCAAAACGAGAGTTGCCGCGATTTACCGAGATTTTTCGACTACCACGAGGATAATGTCCTCCACCTCATCCTCGGATAGAGAATCGGCCGTTTTCAATCTATCTCTCATAACATCCATAATAGCATTCACCTGATCCCCGCTGATGCTCAGCCCCATTTCCCGCCCCTTCAGTTCGATGCTTTTACCACCCAATGCGGAGGGGCCAAAGAGAAGGGATGTTTTCTGTCCAATGGTTTCGGGTTCTATGAAC
>JAUWDQ010000198.1 GCA_030608745.1 Pseudomonadota bacterium
AGAAAGCAGAATATGGCTACCGAGGGAAAGATAAGGTATCTCGGGAAAGCTACGAAATACCGGGCGCTCCTGTTAAACCAACTCACAGCCTGAACTAATATGAGTCCATTTATGATAAAAAGCGAAGCATACATGCTATAAATTACCGGGGCGTGGTTTCGGAACATAAGCGGCCCCGGCACTATGCCCTTCAGCATGAATGCTGCCCCCACAACAGCTGCAACTGCATTGCCCGGTATCCCTAAAGTGAGGAGGGGAATAAGATTGGCACCGTGAACAGCGCTATTTGCCGCCTCGGGAGCAGCGAGTCCCTCCAGGCTTCCGGTCCCAAACCTCTCGGGTTGTTTGGAAAACCTCTCCGCTATTCCCCGTGCGAGCCAACAGGCTATGGATCCTCCTGCCGCAGGTACCGCACCGATAAAGGTCCCCACCAATCCCGAGCGGAAAATATTAAGGAGCTGCGATTTGAGCTCGGCCCAGCTACAGCGTCTATCCTCAGGATTGGGCGAGTCTTCTATGGTCTTCGTGGAGACAAATAGATCTCTCACTCCCTCATCAGCCTGGATCAATATTTCCGATAGCCCAAATAGCCCAACGAGTATAGCGATAAAGTCCAACCCCTTGGATAATTCGAATATTCCAAGGGCAAAACGGGGAAGACCGATCATGGGATCCATCCCTACGGTAGCTAAAAGGAGCCCAAACATAGCGGAGAGCAGTCCCTTAATAAGCGCCTTACCCGTAAGGGTTCCGATAATAGATAAACTGAACACCAAAAGAGAAAAATATTGGGCCGGCCCAAACTCCAAGGCCAATTTGGCTATATGTACCGCGACCAAAATCAATATTAGATCACTGAGGACATCACCAATTATGGAAGCGTATAACATAAGGCCCAATGCCTTACCCCCTTTGCCCTGTTCTGCTAAGGGATATCCATCCAACAATGTAGCTGAAGCCTCCGGAGTACCCGGTATCCGCAGCAAGATAGCTGATACCGAACCTCCGTATGTAGTGCTTCTGTAAATGGCGAGCAAGAAAGGAATCGCCATAGTTACTGGCATGGCAAAGGTAAATGGGATAAAAATAGCTACGGCTATAGTCCCTCCCAGACCCGGGATTGCCCCGATGATCATACCAATGGGTATCCCCACGCAAATTGCACCTATCGATACTGGGTTCAGTATAGTCAAAAACGCATCAGCTATCGTATTTAACATCGCCTACCCTTTTTGCCCAGTAATGAGGACCTTATTCCGCGGATGCAAGCCGAGCTTTACTCCATTTACCCTTTTTTGTGCCTTGATAACGATGTTGAGGTGGTTGGGCATGTGAGTTTCATCGAATCCCGCTACTTCGCCCATACTTGTATCCTCGATCAAAACCCTATCCCCGACCACTACAACTCCCCCCTGCTCTATTTCGGCGAAACCGATCCCCGCTACTCGATTGACGACTTTCCCCGGAGAGGCCTCTTCTTCATCTGTGAGAAGTAATTCGTGAATCTCATGTCTCTGAAGCGCACGTGTACGAGGGGCTATCAAGTTCAGGCCTCTTTCATCCATCTCCGTATCCAAGATGAGTAGCAGTTCCCCAACGATATCTGTTTTCTCCCAGTTATGCCCTTTAATCAAACCCGCTTGGTAAGGATCCTTCGCCATAAATCTTTCCTCCGAGAAATGAAAAACAGAGTTCATTCCTTGGCCACAGCAATAGCATCCATTACAATCAGAGCTCCCTGTGACAGCGCCGACACCTCAACACAACACCGAGAAGGAGGCTCATGGGGAAAGTATCGTTTAAATGCCTCGTTGAATATGGGAACAAAATTGAGATCTTTCACGTATGCATCGATTTTAACTATCGTAGATAGATCGCCTCCCCCGGCTTCAACAACCGCCTTGAGATTCTCGAGGGCACGTTCAACCTGTCCTTCAATATTCGGTGCCAATTCCCCCGTCTTAGGATCCCGTCCTAACTGACCCGTCGTAAAAATAAACGAATTGGCTTTTGTGCCCTGAGCGATAGGGCTTTTCGGCTTACACGCCTTATCTGTCTCAATATTTGTTTTCATCAAATTACTCCCTTATTTGGTTTAATTAAAGTTTTTCAAGCCCTCACTTTCTTTATGAGGATAATGTTGTCATCAATTCCTTAACATCGGCAAGATCTTCAAAATCCTGTATCATCTCAAGTGATCTTTCTATGTTTTCCTTCGTTAATAACCCTTGAGCACATTGCTTATATTTGTCGATAATCTCCGTTCCTTCTAAAGGTGCGCTCACGGAACCGCGGCCCTTCTCGATCTTGACGGAATATTCCGTTCTACCCCTCAAGCACACGGTGACCAAGGTAAACTCGTGTGCCAGGCTCTCCTTCGTCTGTAGATCGGGGTGGATGTACATCTCTACCCTTCTCATGAGGTCGTGTACACGAGGGTCGGCCAGTTTACGCTCGGTGAATTGTTCTGCTGTCACTTTTCTGTCCAAGAAGGCCACCGCCAGACAAAAGTGCATGCTCGATCTGGCTTCCAAATCCGTCTCGGGAGATCGATAAACAAGGACATTGGGAACCTTGTAGGATACACCAACTCGAATACTTTCCACCGCCTCGAAGCTCAAGTCATGCTCTTGGACAAGTTGTAGCACCCCCTCTATGGCACAATGGGCTGAAGAACAGCAAGGGTACCGTTTTATATCAACCCCGGGAAAAGCAAGATCGTACGGGGTTCCCAGGCATTCGGAGATTTTTGCCACTTTATCCGCTCCACCATCGCACAGAACATCATAGAATCCGGCTCTCCCTTCCAAAGCATCATTGGATGCAGTGAAACCTTTCTGCGCTAGGAGCGCCGCTATTATTCCGTGCTGTGCCGCGGCTCCCGCATGGAAAGATTTGGTCATCGTTCCAAAATTTTGGATAATCCCAGCAGCTTCCGATGTTGCAATCCCAATGGCCACTCTTGTCTGGTCGGCATCGAGCTCCAAGATCTTTGCTGCTCCAGCTGCTGCCCCTAGGCTTCCTAAAGTCCCCGTCGTATGCCAGCCTTTATCAGCGTGAGCCGGTATCACTGAAGCGCCGATTTTCATCTCAACTTCTGAACCCAGCACGTATGCTTCCAATATTCGCTTGCCCGACACCCCCTCTCTTTCTCCGAGCGCCAAGACTGCTGGGAGTACCGGCGCCGTGGGATGTCCGTCACGCATAGATCGACTTGTATCGTCGTAGTCAAGGACATGGGCCATAGTGCCATTTGCAAGCGCAGCAAGGTATGCGTTCGTCCTCATACCCTTTGCAACCACTGAGGCCTGGCGGATTCCTCCCATCTCCTCGATAAGCTCTGTAATGCAACTTATCGCCGGATGCATTGAACCAGCTATCATGACACCTGCACAATCCAGAACCAACTCCTTAGCCCTGATAATGACCGGTGATGGAATTTCTTCAAGGCGAGTATTGACGATAAACTGGACAATGGCATCCGTGAAATTCATAGCCTCCTTCTCGCTCACGGATTGGTCTCACATAAACCCACTAAAGTCTTTTCTCACAACGGCAGAATAAACCATATTGGTTAACGTCACGATGTCGAATACGGGCAAATGAACGGCTTCCTGTACGGCCTTTGCGTAAGGCGGCAATTGGGTACATTCGAGTACTATAGCGCCAACCTCGGGATGCTCTTTCACTAAGTTTACAGCTACCCTCACTAATTCATCTCTCAATTTCTCGGGATCAAGACTAGGCTCATCATCGAGTACAGCCCTTTTGAACTCCGGTTCTTTCTCCATTCCAGCTACCACTACCAAGTTCTCGTCTATGCCAACCCTTTCAAAGTACCTCTTATCCAAGAAAGGAGCCTCAGCGGTAATAACTCCAATTTTCTCATCGCTTCTCAGCATCCTAAAGATCAAGGGGAGAAGCAATAAGCTTGAAGTGAAAACCGGTATACTAACCGCATCGGCGATCTCCCGTTGGTAAAAGGCTAGAAACCCACAACACGTTGTGATTGCTTTCACTCCAGCCTTTTCCAGATCCTTTGCAGCATCGATGAAAGGCTCAAGCAAACTCGGGTCCGCCCTCCTATGGGTATCGGTAGATGCTTCTTGTACCACCCTGTATGTTACGGGAAAATCAAAAGTAGTTGCGTTACCCACATCGCCTGGAATTCTCGCTTTGGCTTTATTAATCATGATCACGCCTATGGCTTCTCCGTAGGTGTTTCGTCCTCCCTGAACCAGTGGGCTCATTTACTTCACCTCCTTTGCGAGTTTCAGAGCAATGCTGATACGGTAATTCCAGGAAAGGATTTTTATCTAAGATACATACGGTGAGACCGTGTTCGATATCATAAGAATTTACATGGAAAATAGCAAAGGTGAATCCTGTCTCACCCGTTCTCCGAAGAACCTCGGGGCCCAAACAACCGGCATTAGAATTAAGCTTTCCGATGGACCCTCGAAATCCATGTGCGGAAAGGATCATACCCCCAGGATGGAGAAGATTCCAGGACCTTTCTGGGATCGGATTGAACAATACAGCCGGGATAGATGTGGCAACGAGGTAATCCAGCGAGAAGCTCTCAATGAGCCTATAGCTAAGTTGAAGGATGCAACCCCTTCGAGAATCTCATCCCACAGAGCATGAAGATAGATTCCATCCCTAACCAGGAGGCATCTCCCCAAGAAGGCTCCAATCTCCGACCCTTCATCTTCCCCCAAGCGTATGAGGGGAACGGTAAAACCAAATGCCGGGGAATGCGTAAGATTATTCCGGCCGATCTATCCGAACGGAATCTCATCTCATCCCCGCTCCATGGCGCTTATTCAAAACCTCGCTCCCCCATAAAAGGGCAAAGCCTACCGTCAACAGGT
>JAUWDQ010000006.1 GCA_030608745.1 Pseudomonadota bacterium
CGATGAAAAAATAGAATGCTGGAATATTGGAAGAATGGTTAGGGGCGAAGTCCCTAAGTTCGTTCGTTTCCCTGAACCCATTATTCCACCATTCAAAAATTCCAGCTAGGACGATACTCCTGGGTTCTTTTCTTGCTGTAAACCCATCATTCCAGTATTCCATTATTCCAAGATTCTAGATGGGCCGAAGCCTCGGAGTTCGATTTTTTCGCTAACCATTCTCGGTGAAGCGAAACGCTGCCTACACCCAATCCTTCAAGACCTTGGGGGAGATAAAGATCAGGAGATCCTCTTTTATTAAGGTTTTCTTTTCATACTTAAAGAACCACCCAAAAAGGGGAATTCTAGAGAAGAAGGGAATTCCCATCTGAGTTTTGCCCTCATCGATGTCGTAAACCCCCGCGATGACAACAACGCCGTTGTCCCTGACCAGGACTTCAGTTACGGCCTCCTTCTTCTTAATGGTGGGAACGCCCTGAACTGCCCGATCGAAATCCGGCTCATCATTGGAGGCCTTGATCTTCAGCTTGATGTTTCCATCGTTGGTTACATGGGGGGTTACGACCAATTTCAGGTTGGCCTCGATGAACTCCGTCGTCACCGTGCCCTCTTCGGTTATCTTCAGATAGGGGATCCTATCCCCCCGTTCAATGTAGGCCTCCGTATTATCCAGGGTGGCGATCCTCGGGCTTGATATGACCTTCCCTCCGCCCGACTCCTCCATGGCATGGAGGGTAATATCTAAATTTCTGAGTCCCACAACATCCGATAACCACCCGAAACTGATGGCTCCCGCGGGGTTCCCCACGGGAAGGTTGATCAGGGTATCGGTTCCGAGAAGGCCTCCGGAGATGGTGGATGTCCCCTTAGGATTAGCTCTGTTTCCGTGTATTTTTGTAGCTGTTCCCCCCCAAATCACCCCGAGCTCCCTGGTAAAATTGGCGTTGGCTTCGACGATCCTGGCCTCGATCAATATCTGAGGGGTTTTGGTATCCAGGGATGCGACCAATTCCTTCGCCTCATTGATGGCGGACTGGATATCCTTGACGATCAGCACGTTGGTACGCTCATCTACGCCGACGGTCCCCCGGTCGGTCAGTATCTCCTTGATCTGCTCTTGCAGATCCTTGGCCGTGGCGTAGTTCACGGGGATAAGCTCGGTGCTCAAATCCTCCAGTTTCTCTTTGGCCCTCCTGGCGGCTAGTACATCTTCCTCTTCCTTCTTCAATTTGTCAATGGGGGCCACTCGGATTACGTTACCGATCCTCACCTTGCCCAAATCGTTGGATTGTAAAATGATATCCAAGGCTTGATCCCACGGGACGTCAACGAGACGTAGGGTCAGCTTGCCCTTGACATCCTCACCGGCAATAATATTGAGATCGCTCACCTCTGCTATCAATCTCAGGATATTGTTGATATCGGCGCCCTTGAAATCCAGGGATAACTTTCTCCCAGTATACTGCTTCTGGGCCACCAACACGTCCAGGATGCTTTCCTTTTCCCTCAGGAGCTCTGCAGGGGCTTCCTCTTTTTCGGCCTTTTTTTCAGCGGAACCAGGAGCCTCTTGAGCGGCCTTTGGTCCTTCCTGAGGAACCTCTTCTCTTTCGATGGCCTGAGTTTTCTCGGGGGGTTCCCCCGTAGCTTCGGGGGCCTCGGCCTTAGCCACTTGGGATTCCGGCTTAACCTCTTCACTTACGATCACCTCCGCCTTCGCCAACTGGGATTCATCTGGTTCGGTTTTTTTGATAGCTCGACCGTGGCCAATGGGCTTGGCCGGCTTCTCAAAATCCAGGTAGATTCGTTTGCCCTCCTGGGTTGCCTCAAAATCAACCCCTTCCCTCAGGCGAACGATGATCCTCACATCCCTAGAAGTCTCCGACTTCACATTATAGAGGTTGATATAATCAACGGCGCTTTCAAAGGCCTTGGTATCCACTCCCCTTTTCAGTCTTTCTGGTACCCTCATTTTTTTCAGATCCAGGGCCACTGCCTTTTCCGATATTTTGAAGACATCGTAGGTGGCCGCATCAGAGGTAGAGACGATGATCCTCGATTTGTGATCCATCTGTTTGAAATCGATTCCCGTCAACGTCCCCAATCTCTCGACCTTGGGGGGACCCTCCTCCGTTATACCAAGGGAGACAACCAATCGGTTCTCGGCCCTTTGGATCTGAAACGGTGGCAACTGGGGGCGAGCCGAATCAAAGACGAAACGGGCCTTCTTGGGGTGCTGTCCCAGTCGAACCCTTTTCAGGAGAGGGTGGTCGACCTGGACGAGGTTCTTCGGATATTCCTTTTCCACATTCCAGATATCGATCACGAGACGCGGGGGGTCTCCCAGCTTGAAGGAATTGTAATTCCCTATCTTTCCATCTCCGACCAAGGTAACATGGATCACCTTCTCCCCTTTATCCACGAGGATTTGGGTGATCTTTTCCGCCTTCGCCTTTATTTTTACGGCCTCCGGGGGGATCTTCTCCTCGGCCACCTCGACCTTCTCCCTTGCCTCCTCGGCCACTCCCACTCGTTCCACATCCACAAAGAGCTTCTTCTCCACCTTGGTGATATTATAGTTGACCGTCTGGGTTAAACCGATCTCAATCCTCCCCTTCCCCTCAAATTGGCCGATGTTGATCTGGGTCAATGTGCCGTTGTTCACCTCGATGGGAACGGGGATATCCTCAAATTCACCGTTGGGAACATCGATGGCGATTCTAAGGGGGTCCGTCAGGAGCTTAAAGAAGGTATATTTGAGGGGTTCAGATCCCTCTATGATGACACGGGTGTAATTGGGTTCCTCTTGGAAACGGATCTCCTTAATCCTGATGGACACTCCCCCCATTGTCTCCGGTGTCATTGGTTTTGTGGGCCCCCGAGCACAGCTACCGAGGGCACAGATGAGGAAAACGAACCCCAAAGGGCAAATCCATCGAATTGGTTTCTTAAAAAATGAATGTTTCATCTCACTCCCCCTTCCTCAGGTTTTCTCAAACGTATGGAGATCTCTTTCTCTTTGATCTGACCGAATATATCCTTATGGGTCTGTTTGATGATTACTCGATCCTTGCGGATCTCTTTAACGCGCCCGTTCTCATGGCCAATTAGGGTTCCCTTGGTGATAATAAATCCCTTTCCGCTGGCATCTTCCAGCAAGGCCCGATATCCCGCCGGTCCCTTCAAAATTCCCACCAACTTCAGCTCGCTCACATCATATCGTTGAAGGGGGGTAAGGCGAGCTGTGGCGGTAGGCTTCTTGGGTCCCAGGGTGATAAAGGGTTTAAAGGGGTCTCGTTTCCCCGCGGGGTTATAAGTATAGACAGGCTCCTTCTTTTCGTCTGGAACCTTATTCGTCACCTTTTCCTCCTTCTTTTGGGAAGATGGCCTAAGGCGTCGCTGTTTCTTTATGACGGTCGGTTTAGCGGGTTTCGATCCGCCTTCACAGCCCCAGATGAGGAGAAGGGAAATGCCCACCACAAAGAGGGGTTTGAGGCAATACCCTCCAACCACCCTATTTCCCGCCCTTAGTTTTCGTTTTCTTTTCACTGCCCCCCTCCTCGGTCTCGAGAAAGCGAAAGGTGGTGGCCAGGCATGAGGTTTTCAGCACCGTCTCGCCTTCCATTTGCTTTACATCTCCCATGGAGAAGTTGAGGATGTTGATGATTCTGTCCAGTTTGCTGATCTTATCGAAGAATATGGCCACGTTGTGATAACTCCCCAGCATGGTCAACTCCAAGGGAACCCGGGCGTAAAATTCCTGGGGTTCTTCAGGTTTTGGTTTGCCGGATTTTCCGGGTTTTTGCTTGTCGGGTGTCTCGGGTTTCGCTCCGACGCGTTCCTCGGGTTTTGGTTTGAAGAGGAGAAACTCCAAGCCCGACCCCTTCCCCAGGCTTGAGATATTCCGAAGGAGGGTTGGAATCTCCTTTTTGTTGGGAAGCTGGGCCAGGGCCAAGGTAAGCTTCCTCTGTAGGGCCTCGTCCTCTTTCTGAAATTTAGCCAGCTCTCGTTCGACGGCCTGGCTCTCCTTCAACTCCTTATTTAATTTGCCCAGTTCCCGCTTCAGGCCATCCAGCTTCTCCCGCTGGGGAAGATGGAGGAGATAGGTATAGAGACCTGAGATAACCACTACGAATGCTAGTAAGATAAGGATCTTCTTCGACGTGGGTAACTTGGCAATGGTATCCATGGAAACGGCCATGACATCCCCCTTCACTGTATAACGGTAGTGGTGATGGTAAATTTCTTGATGTTTACGTCGGTCCCCGCTGGTTTGAAGCGTTCGGTAACGATCAATTCGATACCGCGGAAAGATTTCGAGCGCTGAAGGTTGGTCATGAAATTGGCGATCACCTCATCGGAGAGCGCCCACCCCCCCAGTTCCAATTGGGCTCCCTTTTTCTTCAGCGTCCGGAGACACATCTTATCAGGCATGTGCGTGCTCAATTCATCCAGGATCCGGACCGGCCTCCCTTTATTCTTTTTTAATTCGTTGATGATCTCCAATTTTTTCTCAAGAAGCTTTATGTTCGCCTTATACTTCCCGATCTGTTGTTTCAGAGCCCGCAGCTTCTCTAATTCCACCTTTTTGTCTTTGATCTGCCTCTCCAGCGCGTCCGATTGGTTCCAGTATATCCATTGAAAGAGTCCGATGATGAAAAAGACCAAAAGCAGAATGAAGACGGAAATGGAGATCTCCTTGCGGAGGCCCACCTTCCTCCTAACAGCCCTCGCCATCAACAAATTAATGCGAATCATTTGTCTCCTACCCTCCTTAAGGCCAGGCCGACACTGACGGCCATAATTGGCTCCATTTCCTTGAGATAGTCAACGTCCAAATCCCTCTTGGAACAGTCAATCTCTTTGAAGGGATTGGCGATCTCGACCGGGATGCCAGCCTGTTGTTCGACGACGTTTTCAATACCATTTATCTTTGCGCAGCCTCCGCTCAAAAAGAGTTTATCGACTTTTTCTTGGGCGCTCGCGGAGCGGAAGAAGTCCAACGACTTAGCAATCTCGGTAGCCAGGGAATTTAAGGCAGAGTCCAGGACCTCTCGTACGACCTTTTGACTTGCTTCATCCATGCGATTGCCCAATTTCATGGATTCGGCTTCATCAAAGTCCACATTGAGTTGCCTTTGGATCTCCTCGGTAATGGCGTTTCCACCGGTAAATATGTCTCTGGTGAAGGAAGAGACTCCTCTTTTCAAAATATTGATATTCGTTACACTCGCCCCCATATTGGCGAGGGCAATAACCTCGTCCTGGGCTACGGGGTAATTTGCCTCGAACATATTTTCGAGGGCAAAAGAATCAATATCAACGATAACGGGATTGAAGCGTGCCTCGTGGATCACGGACAGATAGTCATTGATGATGTCCTTTTTTGCCGCCACCAATATGACGTCCATCAACTCCTCGTTCCCCTCAGTGGAACCAAGAATTTGAAAGTCGATGTTTACGTCATTGATGTCAAAGGGAATATATCGTTCCGCTTCCCATTGGATAGATTCCTCGAGTTGATCCTCCGTCATCTCAGGGATGTTGATCTTCTTGACGATTACGGAATGACCCGATACTGAAATCACCACATCCTTGCTCTTTATCCTCAAAGCGCTGGCCAGCCCTTTGATCGAATCAACTATGGTTACCGAATCCATGAGAGCTCCATCGACGATGCCCTCGGGGGGTAAAGGAGCAATTCCGAAGTTTCTCAACTGATAGCCCCCCTTCATCTCTGCCAGTTCTACCAACTTGATGGAACTGGAGCCGATATCTAAGCCGACCACGTTGCCCTTCTTCGAAAATAGCATGGGTTTACTCCTTTCCCGCTTGTGCTCAATCCCCGAGGAGAGCAAGTCAAAACTATTTCAGCGAGCCCAATACGAGCGAAATAGGTAACTCGATTTGCGAGTCGAAGTACTAAGCCGCAGCAATAGAATATTTCTTCAGCTTCTCCCTTAAGGTGGATCGAGAGATTCCCAGCATCCTCGCTGTCTTCGATTTATTCCCATCCATCATCATCAGAACATCCATGATATGCTTTTTTTCCACGGTCTCCAGGGCGAGATCCTCGGTATCCGAAGTCCGATCTTCGAGGCCCTCCATTTGACCCTTCCTCAACTCAATGGGGAAATGGTCGGGTAGTATTTCCTTGCCATTGGATAAGATCATCGCCCGCTCGATAATATTCTTCAATTCCCTTACGTTTCCAGGCCACTGATAATTGAGCAAATATTCGCTTGCCGCCTCTGATATTCCCGTTACGTTCTTTCCCAATTCCTTATTATTTTCCTCGATAAAGAGGTTCCCCAAAGGCAGGATGTCTTCCATCCTCTCCCTCAGGGGCGGCATTTCAATAACCATAACCTTTAGGCGGTAATACAGGTCCTTTCTAAACTGTCCCCCGTTGACCAAGGCTGATAAATCTTTGTTGGTGGCGGCTATAATTCGGACATCGACAACGATTTCCCTTTCCCCCCCTACCCTCATGAATCTTTGGTTCTCCAGAATCCTTAGAAGCTTTGTTTGGAGGTAGGATTTCATCTCAGCGATTTCGTCTAGGAAGATGGTTCCCCCATTGGCCAGTTCAAAAAGGCCTTTCTTCGTTCCCTTGGCATCGGTGAAGGCCCCCTTTTCATAGCCGAAAAGTTCGGTCTCCAGCAAATTTTCCGGGATTGCGCTGCAATTGATCTTCATCAGCGGTTTATTGACTCTCTTACTCCGGTAATGAATGGCATTCACGGCCAATTCCTTTCCCGTGCCGCTCTCCCCTTGAATCAAAACGGACGTCCTCGGGGTTTGGCTGATCATCTCGATCAGCTCCATCACATTCTTTATAAGAGGGCTATTACCAAAAATTTCGATACCCTCATGTTTCTCCTTTCCCTGTCGCCGTAACTGGCGGATTTCATTTTTTAGGTTCTGCGTCTCCAGGGCCTTTTGGATAAGGATTTTCAGCTCCTCCAGCTCAAAAGGCTTATCGATGTAATCATAAGCCCCTGACTTCATCGCCATGACTGCTGTCTGGACATCGGAATAAGCGGTCATTACGATAACCATAAGGTCGCTTTCAATCTCCTTTATGCCCTTTAGAACATCGAGTCCATCCATATCGGGGAGTCGGATATCCAGCAAAATCAAGTCAAAAAAATGTTCCTTAACAGAAGATATCGTCTGTCCGCCTGTCTCCGCGGTAGAGATCGCATACCCCTTCTTCTTGAGGACATCGGAGAGCGTTTGCCGCATAACCTCATCATCATCCACGACTAATATGGCCGGTTTCATATTCTCCCCTAATCAGGCTATTTCGGCAGTGTAATAATGAAGGTTGTTCCCTTATCTACTTTACTTTCAACCCGTATGTTCCCTCCATGCTTCTTTACGATTTGATACGTGATGGAGAGCCCTAAACCGATTCCCTTTGATCGGGTGGTGAAGAATGGATCGAAAATCTTGTTGATACCATGGGCCGGGATTCCCTTCCCCGTGTCGGAAATCGATATTCGAACGTAATCCTTACCGGGATCAATTAATGGGGCCAACGCGATGGCCTCTGCTTTAATTTTCAACTCCCCACCATTTGGCATCGCCTGGATCGCGTTCAGGAAAAGGTTCAAAAATACTTGGTGCATCTGATTAAAGTCCACCCTGACCTTCGGTAGGTTGCGGGCGTACTCCTCCGTAAAATTGATGCCCCTATTGGCGATATTCTTAATGAGAAGTGGAATGATTTCATTCACGATGTCCCTGATATTACAGACCACCAGGCTCAATTTCTGAGGCTTGGCGAAGGAGAAGAAGGTCTTCAGCAGCTCGTTCAGCCGATCAATTTCCTTGGTGATCCGATTGAGATATTCCCTCTTGGGGTCATCTTGTCTCATCTCCTCACCCAGGGCTTGAGCCGTCGTTTTTATCCCCGCCAAGGGATTTCGGATTTCGTGGGCGATTCCCGAGGAGAGCTCACCTAAGGATACCAATCGATCCATGCGGAGAATTTCCTCCTGGAGTTTGAGTATATTGGTCATGTCCCTGAAACTGACGATCTTACCGATTCTCTCCCCGCGCGAATCCAAGTGATCGGTAATGTTAAACCCAATGGGAATCTCAACCTTGTCCTTTCTTAAAATGACACCCTCCCTTCTGGAATCCATTTCATCGTGATTCTTAAAGGGAGTGGGCATAGTCTGTTTCTTCTCCTTCAGGGAAAAAATCGTAAAGGGTTTTCCAACAACCTCTTTCCTTGAATACCCCAGGATTTTCTCCGCCGCCCGATTGAAATGGGTGATCTGTTCCTTCGTATTCACGAGAATGAGACCGCTGCTAATGCTTTGGATGAGGCTTTCGGTAAAAGTCCTGAGCTGCTGAACATCTTTGTGCTGCCTCTGCATATCCCGCTCCCTGGCCTTTAATCCATCGCCCTGATTAACCTTGCCCTTCCATGATTCTGTAGATTGTCGTGTTGCCATAACTATTCAATCACTTCCCACGGACTTCACCGATTAACAATCAGGTCTGAGCGCGGGCCTTTAATCGGTCAATGTTCAGGATATAAACCATTTTGCCACTTTTCAGATGCGAAATGGCCGTTATATATTTTAACCCCTTTCTCTCCTGCTCTGCGGTCTTTACGAACAGGCTTCTATTCCTCAATACCCTATCCACCAATATGGCTATTATTTGGTTCCTCTCTCCTGCCAGAACTATCCCCTGGGACCTCTTCACCCTCGTCATACCGAGGTTGAATACCCTGGATAGTTTAACCAAGGGAATTCTTTTTCCCTTAAGCGTAATGGAATCCTGGGAGGCAATGTTCTCAGCGTAGTCATCGGCAAGCGTATAGGATTTCATTACCGAGTCGCTTGGAATGCCAAATATCCGATTTTGTGTCTCAACGAGCAAAACCCTCTGTACCCCGTATAACCTTTGCCCGAATATTTTTCGCTGAAACTGCTCCGAAATGTCGCCCAAACCCCCGAAGCAACTCCTTAGGGAACCCTGGATTCTTTCCAATTCGTCCGATAAGCCACTCATTCCGTCATCGAATAGGAGTTCATCCTTCATATTCTTAAATTGGTGAAGAGCCCTCCCTAAACGGTTTTCCCCCTCGAATAGCCTCATCCGATCTTTTTCTAAATCCGAACAGAGCTTCTGAAATATCTCGTCTGGAGCCTCGCCCTTTCTTGCCCCCCTATCTAATCCCAAAAGTTGAAAGTGGGAATTGATACCTTCAACCACGAGGTTCTTGAATATGAGCAACTCCCCTTTCTCCATGGTCAGGAACTTTATGACTTCCTTTCCATCCTGCAAGAACCTCAGGGCCTCCGGTGTAATGCTCTTTTCATCATTGAGCAGATAGAGAGAGACCTTGCCCATCATATTGATAATCTCCAAAAGGGAATCATTATCCCTGTAAGCGGCTTTCAATCCACCCAGAGCCGCAATGATTTTCTTGAGGATCTCGCTATTGAATTCCCACTCCAGGGAAAGGAGTTCTACCTCCAAAGTTTCGACACCCTTGGGCAGTTTTTCCCCTCCCAGAGGCTTTTCGACGGGTTTGGTTTTCGCCGGGATGGACGCTATCTCCTCCGTTACGGACTTGGCCGCCGGGGCTGTTACGATCTCTTCGCCCACAGGCTCGGCCTCCGGGGTTGTTATGATCTCTTCTCCCACAGGCCCGGCCGACGGGGCTGTTACGATCTCTTCGCCTACCGGCTCGGCCTCTGGGGCGGTCTCTCGAAGCACCTCCCTCTCAAGGGGCTCCTCCATCACCTCGGGAGAAATGTCGGGAATGAGTTCCGCCTGTATGGGGATGCCCCCTTTTCCTCCTGCCGGCCCAATTCCTTCATCAGTACCCTCTTCCACGAAGAGGGAATCCACCGCCGATTCGATCTCTTCATCCAGATCTTCTATACCATCTTTTTCCATAAAAACCCAATCCTATCCGAAGATGGTGTTCTCAGGGACCACTTAAAGTCGATCCATGGAGAGAACCTTTCGACTTACCTCCTTCACAACCAATTTACTGATTTCCCTCAATGTCTCAAAAACCCCGAACCCCTTCAAAGCACTGGCTTCAATTGTCGGGACCTTAAGCATCGAATTCAAATCCTTTTCGAGGATCTCCACGGGAAGAAGCTCGGAGTCGGTTCCGCCTAAATCCCGCTTATTATACTGCATGACCAAAGGAACTGTTCGAATGCTCAGCCTCTTTTCGGCCAAATTCTTGGCCAAGTTGATCAAGCTCTCGATATTTTTCTTTCGCTGTACCTTGAGGGAATCAGCGACGAATACTATCCCATCCACCCCCTTTAATACCAGTTTTCTGGTGGCATCGTAGTGAACTTGTCCCGGGACCGTATAGAGCTGTACCCTGATGTCGAAGCCCCTAATTTTGCCCAGATTGAGCGAGAGAAAGTCGAAGAAGATAGTTCGATCTCCCCCTTTCGTGTCGATGGAAACCATTTTCCCCTTGGTTTTTCCAGTAGTCTTGCTGTAAATGTATTGCAAGTTGGTGGTCTTACCACAAAAGCCCGCCCCATAATAGATGATCTTGCATTGAATTTCATCTTTACTGAAATTGATAAACGGCATACTAGATCACTCGGAGTTCATGTATTTGGATCTCTCGAAAACCGCGGAAAAGATCTCCAAAAGTTCGTCGGTGACTTTGTTTACCCTTAATCTCACCAATCCAAGGGAGGTCTTATTATCGAAGATAGTTACCACGATGAGGTGTTCGCCCACCCCCGAAAAATAGATATTTTCCTTATTCCCCTTGTGAAAAAGGAGGTTGAACTCATCTTCACCAAGGAGCTTTGCAATTTCCGCCGTTGCCCCGAAGTTGGCTGCCGTTAGGGCCGAAAGCGCCGCAACATCCACCGTTGAGGGATTGCCACTGTGTGCGATTAATTGCCCAGACCTATCGATCAAGAATACGCAATGTGCTGCTGAACTCGTTACCAGCTTGTTCAGACACCCATCGATCCTGACTATATCCTTGCCGGAGAGAATAATATTCATCTTTTCTTGATAAAGTGTCTCCCGAAAATCTCGGGCATAGTTGTCTCAAGGTTGAATTTCTTTATTTCTGTTCTGAAGTCGACCTTAATCTGATCCAGTTCCCCTTTCACGTGATCCAATATCTTTTTTTTCGAGAACTTATTTGAAAGAGCTTCTAACGTTAGTCCCAAACATTCCCCCAATCCCCTTGTCAAGTCACGGATAACCGTATTTCCCGTGAAGACGATTTTTCCGTCTTCATACCTGAACTCTGCGGCGAAGGGATCCAAAAAAGGGTACTCATTGGACTTCTTAACCAGTACCCTTCTCAACTCTGAACTGAAGATTCCCTTCTTGATCAATCCATCCACAACGGTCTCAATACTGGAGATGGTATCTTGAAGTACCCTGAGCAAGTCTTGGAGGTCCTCCCCTTCATTGATCTCTGACATGTGATCCGAAGGTGTGGGGAGATCAGCTCGGTACACATGGAAGACGACCCCGGCTCCCTGAGCCTCCTCCAAGATCCGACTGAGAAGATTCCTCCCCGAAACGAGATTTCCGTCCTTCGCGGTAAGGATCGTTTCGATGGGCTCCCCCTCTTGAAAGAAGATCACTCCACTCCCCTTGCCATCTCTTAAGGCGATTTCGATATACCCCGTATGTTTTTGCTCGCCTAACCTATCTATGAATCGTTGCAGGCTTGTGAAATCCGTGGAAAGATCCCTATAGAGGATTTCCCTTTTCAGTGTGCTCGCCAAAACTGTGACCATTTCAGGGGCGAGTTGATATACGCTAATCACGCCATCCTGCTCTTTTGCTTTGGATATGATATTGGTGATGGCCCTTTGGCCGACTCTCTTCTTGTCTCCAATCTGCTCGATGGCATTGATAATATCCCCCGAATCCATAAAGAACATGGCTTCATAATCCATGAAGCCGATTTTAACATATCCACTGAAATCCTCCCCTTTCAGTGAAAGGAGCAAACCATTGAGGTTCGTATAAGAGGTGCTCAAATTCTTGTGTATTACTTCCCCTTTTGGAAAAATCATATTCCTTATCCTTTCCCCTGTGCGATACTATCCAGCGTCTTTTTCAATGAATCGAGGAAGCGGTTGAACTGAGCCTCTTTTTTCAATGCGACTCCGTAATAGTTGGACCCGTGTTTGAAGATCATCTTCCCCTGCGGAACATCTCCATAGAGTATTCGGTTAAGCTTACCCATTCTAAAAAGGTTTCCTACCCTGTCCCCAAATAACCCGAGGAAGGCGGCCAGTACTCCTTCCTCTTCTATCTCGGCCATGGATTCGAAGGCTTCTACCTTCCCGGTTTTGGATGCGACTATGATCCCTTCGCATTCCGGGATCTTCATGATCAACTTGCAGATTCGATGGAATAGGTCCGCTTTCTCCCGTTTTTCCTTCTCCCCTCCCCCTTCCAAATGGTCAAACGCCCTGTCCACTTGGCTTGCCGGAGTCTCTTTTCTCCCTGGCTTTTCCGCCTTTTCAATTTCCGAACTTGCCGCTCCTCCCTCGTCTTTCCTCTTCATTCCCTCCACCAGCAAGTGTTCCCAGGCCGAGGAAATCGTCTCACGAGGTGGAACGACTCCGATATTGGATACAAATTTTCCCTCCTGCCATCCAAGGATGGTGTAGAAGGCTTTTTCACCCACTATATCATCGCATTCGGCATGGACGACCTCCCCGTCATTAAAGTAAATTACCCCCCTATGAGTGTCTTTCGTAATGACCAACGAGGTCGTTACCCGGCCGAGACAATTCATTTGAACGATATCGGTCAATTGGAGGTCGAAGAGCTTCCCTTCGAATCCCCTCTTTTCCTTGATGAGATCCAAAATCAATTTTCTGATTTCATTGATTTCAAAAGGTTTTTCGATGTAATGGAGCGATCCCCTTTTGCTCGCCTCCTTTTGTACATCCGAAGACCCATAGGCCGTCATGATGATCACCTTCGTCTTTGGAAAATCCCTCTTAACGCGGACCAACAGATCCAAACCATTGATATCGGGCATTCGAATGTCCGAAATAACCAGGTCAATGGGCATTTTACTCAGAACATCGAGGGCCTCTCTCCCGTTGTTAGCGATCTCCACTCCGTATTTATCCCTGTCCCTTGAGAGGCTTTTAGCCATACTCCAGGTGAGAGTTTCCTCATCGTCCACTATGAGTATCTTCTTCAACTCCTTTGTCATTTTCTCCTTCCCATTTGCCGTCAGGCCAAACTCATTCGGAAGAGTGCTTTTTCCTCAGTCGTTCTATAGCCGCCTTTAAGCTTTCCTGCATTCTCTCGAGAGAATCGGCAAGCATGCCAACCTCATCGCTGGAATTTATCTCGATCCTGGTGTCCAAGTCCCCCAGGCTGATTCGGTCGGCTACGTCGGTCAGGTATGTAATGGGTTTAACAACAGTTCTCGAATAGATGGAGGTAACCAGGATGACAACGATAAGGGATACGCCCATTACAATCAGGAAGTGAATTCGTGTCCTTTCGACTTTGTTGATTATTCGATGTTCGATCTGTTTGGCCGGCTTGGAGAATTCATCGATAGAGGTGGTGGCCGCGACCACGAGATCGGTTCCCTCGATGGGAGCGCAAAACCTGTACTTGCGCCTCCGCACGCCGTCGGCGTCCTTCCAGTCATAGTAACCGCGGGCCCTTCCCTTCAAACTGGTCTCTATGATCGACCGGAATTCAGGGAGTTTTTCGGCTAACAAAAGGAGATCCCTTCCGACGACCTTCGGGTTTTTGTTGAAACGGCTAATGCCCTTGTTGTCGTGGACGGATGTATATCCAGATTTGCCCACTCCCACTTTTTGTACGGCTATGGCCTTGAGGGCTGGCGAATTATAGAATTCGCCTTTGGTGAAATGAGGATGAGATTTGATGAATATCTCGATCTGTTTGGCTATGTCCAGGGCCTTCTGTCTTATCATCTTCTCCCCCAAATCATTGAGGGTCCGGGCGCCTTCCTCTGTTGCTATGGATTTAATCTCCTCGGTCTGCCTGATGTAAATAAATCCAATCACACCAAATGATATGACGAGGGGGATCAAGATCCCGATGGTCAATTTGGTCAACAGGCTGATTCCCCTCCTTCTCGTTTCCGCCATGATCCTGTCTCCTTATCCTTCTAACTCGGGGTAGACGAGCTTATATCTTCGGGCACCAATTGGTTGAGGATCTCCCTGTACTCCTGATCTAAATACTCCTTTTGGAGTAACCTTTTTCTCCTCCACTCTCCCTTTTGAACCAGTTCCTGCATTTTCGAATTCCCCTGTATCTCAGAGGTTATCACATTCATCTTCGATCTCAGAATGGAGATGTCCACGTTTGGATCGCAAAACACCACCAAGCTAAAGTTCTTCACGCTCATGACCATCACTCTTCCATCTTCAAAGAGAAATTCCAGGTTCCCCGGACTGCTGCTCAAGTTCTCCAGTAGGCCAATGACCTGGGTTACCTCCTTTCCCATCATTGCCAGATGTTTCATAAAGACGATGGGCATTTCCCTCCCCAATATCTTCCCCATATTATTACAGAGAAAATACCCCCAGACTCCCTTCAGGGAATTGATCTCCATGAGCTTTTCTTTCATCAATAGTAACCTCGCGATTAGAATGTGTAAGCAAAATGAATGCCAATTATTGTCTTTTTATGGAAAGCAATTTAACTTCTTAATATTATTGGATTTTTCTCACAATGCAAAAATCAGTAAATAATGGGGTTATCAAAAAAGGTCCACATACTAAACGAAATGGTCGATTTTTAGCCACAGTTTCCTACTCCCTTTTGTGAGCTATTTCAGGCCATTCATTCGTCTAGGGCCAAAGTCAGGTAAACATAATTGGCAGATTAGGCTAAAATAACAGGAATTTATATGTAAGTTCTAATAATTTACATTAATATATTCATCACATCTATTTACAGTAAAAGGAATAATTTTTATTATATGGACTATTTTCGACCATATGGACAAAAATTGTTCATTTTAGGTGGGATGGAAAGTTCGAAAATAATCCACCTCTTTAGCGGCCTTTGTCTTTTTTCCGCCTTGACTTTTATCCAGCCTTTATGTAATTAATTGTTTGTAATAAAAAAGCCCCCTTTTGGTTGATGCAGTTGAACTTACCGAAAGAACATCTCTTCGATATCGCTCAAAAGTACATAAAGAAGGGGCAGCACAAAAAGGCCATCAAGGAATACCGGAAAATCCTTGATAAGGACCCCAAGAATATACGGGTGCGCCTAAAATTGGGTGACCTATATCTTAAAAATGGACATAAGGACAAGGCCATCGACGAATATATGAAGGTCGCCCAGCAATATGAGAATGATGACCTCAATTTTAGGGCTACCGCTATCTACAAGAAGATACTGTACCTGGACCAACACTTAGTCGATGTCTATCATAAGTTGGCAAATCTCTATTTAAGGGAGAATTTGGTCGGCAGTGCCCGACTTCAGTATCATAATATCCTTAAAGTCCAGCCCGATGACCCCGTTGCCTTAGAGGCGCTGGAAAAAATCGAACAGAATAGGGTTCGGGCTCAAACCCAGTCCCAGGAAGGCCCCATCATCGAGCCACCTCCGATGGCCGAAGAACCCCATCCGGAGCATTCCCTTCCCGCCCGTGAAGAACCGAAGGATGAAGTGACCATTCTCGGCCCGTCCGAAATCGTTCAGGAAACGGAGGAGAAGGACTTCGAGGTGCACTATCACCTGGGCATTGCTTACAAGGAGATGGAGTTGATCGATCATGCCATTGCCGAATTTGAAACTGCATCGGCGGATAAGGAGAGAAAATTCGATTGCCTGGTGATGTTGGGAATGTGCTTTATGGAAAAGGAGGAATACGAGAAAGCCATCCATTACTTTAACGACGCCTCTCATGTCAAAAAACTCAACACAGAAGAGGTAATCAGGCTCCAATATCGGCTGGGGTCAGCTTATGAGAACAACGGTATGATGCAGGAAGCTCTAAAAGCCTACAATTATATCATCAGCCTTGATAGCGATTTTTTGGATGTAAGAAATAGAATTGAGCGCTTAAAGAGCGCTTCGTGAAAGAAGGT
Organism: Pseudomonadota bacterium; assembly: GCA_030608745.1. Lineage (GTDB taxonomy): Bacteria > Desulfobacterota > BSN033 > WVXP01. The sequence goes on from JAUWDQ010000006.1 coordinate 16,095, forward strand.
TCCCGGGCTCGGCTTACAAACACAAAAGCGGGAAATGAATTACGGCCTCCAGCGCAGGCCATAACATACTCTTCCTAACGGAATATCTGCCCCCAGGAATGGATTCTTATTCTCTCCCCCAATAACTTCACCGTGACAGCATGGACCGTAGTATCGCTGGTTTGGATGATAATCTGACTGTCTACGGGGTTGAAGATGATATCCGAGGGGAGCCCATGGCCAATGGTGATACTCCTGGGGACGGTTCCGCCGATCTTGTCGTTCTCATCCACAACCCCATCGCCGTTAATATCCAATACCGGGGAGTCGGGGGCACACCCGGTATCGTATTGAACGGCATAGAGGCGCGCAATTCCCCCGGCTTTGCAGGGGTCCTCGATGTCGGGTTCAAAGGTGGTAAAAAATACAATCCCACCAGCGACCAAGGGCGAGGCCGTCACCCTTTCCCCCGAATGCTCGACAAAATCGATGTACCATCCCTGGGACCCCTCCACCGAACCGCATCCTCTTGTCTGGTTGGTCAAGTTTCCCCTGGTAACGGGCACCCCATTGTCCTTTATGGCATAGAAACTCTGGATGGTGGTATCCAGCCTGTCCTCCATGGTAAAATACTTGCCCGTCCCGAAGTAGACGAATAGATGATTCGGGTCGGTATCATAAAAGGCCAAGTTCATGGGTATGGAGATGGGCTGACCTAATGAAGTCGTAAACAGCAACCTCTTTGACCAACTCGCCGGATCTGAATCGACATTGACCTTGAACACCTTCCCCCCAAGATCGCCGGCGTATAGGAAGTCCAAAAGACCGTTGTCATCCGAATCTACGGCCATGGGACTGTTAATGGGATCGCCCGGGGGATCGCTCAATGCCAACTTACCGATTATGGTTCCCTCCTCCACATCGATGGCATAGAGGTTTCCGGGGGAGCCGTTATTTTCGAACCCCGAGCCGAAGAAGGCGGCCCACTTCCTCTCATTTTCGCCTACCTTCACCCTTCCGATCAGGGGAATGGACCACGTCTCCCCCAATTCCTTCTCCCTGAATTCCCAGAGGAGAACGGGATCATCCCCCGTTACATCCAGGGCAAAATAGGCATCCCCTCCCCCCCTCTCGCCACAGATCACAATGGTCTTCGACTCGGCACCGTTCCGGATACGAGTTACCATGGGCGAGAGATCCACGTGGTATTCGTGGCAGTAGTCCTTTCGTGCCAAATTCCTCAGCTTTGTCACCAGGAGATTGTTGGGGATGAAGGCCCACTTTTCCATGCCGGTATTGATATCGAAGGCGTGGAGCATCCCGCCATTGGTACCGACATAAACGGTATCCCTGGTGACGGCCGGGGTGGAGTGGATGATATCGCCCAACTTGTACTTTCGCTTCCGATACTTCTCGAAAACCTCGTTTCGCAGGTAGTTGATGAAGTCCTCTGCCTCAGCCTTGTCGGAAAAACCGAGGAGCTCCCACAGGGGATGATTGTCCGCATCCGTTATATCGACATTCATGCCCTTGAACTCGATCCTCCGGACCATCTTCACTCCGTCCCCTGGCTCATCATCCAGGACTGTATAGATCCTCCGTGTTCCCAGTTCTCTGTACCTCAGGGAGGATGGCCCGTCCGCCGTTTCATCCCAAAGAGGATTGGGATTATTGGGATCATAGGGAAGCGAGAAGGCCTCTAAGAATCCCCCCCAGGTTTGGGGGTCGAATTTGGCCCGAAATAACCTGTTTCCCGTCCCCTGAGAAGTGGAGAGAATCGAAGCGGCCGTTCCCGAGGAGGCTTTCTTGATGATATCGGCCAGGGCGTTTTCGAAGGCCTCCTTCAGTTGGTCATAGTCATCCGCCGTGAAATAGAGGCCACCCCCCTGTGTTCCAGCCTCCTCCAGGAGGTTCATGTCGATCCTGAAGCCGATAGTATAGGTGATCACGTTCTGGATCTCCCCCTCGGGGCCCTCCATGTCACTGCGCAGATCCTTCTCGTACATCCACTGGGCCACATCATCCAGATAATTGTGAAGCTCCCTGTCGTCCCAATCGGGAAAGTCGGGCTTGGCATAGGGGGTATCCTTGCCGTCGCCGTCATGATCCCCCACGGCGCTCAGCAACCGGTCCCAATCGCTATCGCAGTTGGACTCGCCATCGGTCATGAAGATGACGAAGTTCTTCTGGCACCACCACTGGATGGGGCTGGAATTATCTATGGAATTTCCGTAGTCGTCTGTATCCCTGGCCGAGTAGACACTGCCGCCTCTGTAGTATCGATAATTACTATCCCCATCACCTTTATATTCGCCCAACCCCGGGGGGCCATTTCCCCCGGCGTAGTATTGGGCCGCCGTAAAGAGCGTCTCCGCCAGCACCGTATAGGTGTGGGGAACGGTCTCATAGATCTCCATTCCATTGATGTAGTCGATCAGTTCGCCCTTATCCGTACCCACTGGGCGGAGGAGCTTTCCCCCATGTCTCACGAAGTCCGATCTGGTATTGAAGCTCCTGCCAGTCTTCGGGTCTTTCCAGTCCCACCTGGATCTCCTCCCGGTACTGCTGCTTCCGTCCAGCCGCATCAGGCCGAAACGAACATTTTCGGTTTCGTCGATGATGTGGGTGATGACGTTCTTGGCGATCTGCCATCGGGTGCGATTATACCGCTTCCAGTTCTCGTAGTTTCCCAGGTCAGGCATCCCCACCCATGGCTCGTACTCCTTGTTGGGATCGTAAGGGGTCCCAGCATCATCGTTGAGCATGCTCCCGGAGTGATCGAGGACGATCAAGATGTTGGGCATGACGACCCGTGTGATGAAAGGGGGCGTCTCACACTGCATCGCCGATATGTGAGAAAAACCCCCAAGGAGGAAGGATAAGACGAGGAAGCTAAGAATAAGTGAGCTTTTTATTTTCATTTTCCCCACCCTTTTCCCCCGCCCGTCATGTTGGGGTAAGCAGAAAAGCAATATTTCCATTTATAATAATCCACTTTTTGAAAAATGTAAAGGGAAATAAACGATTGAGGAAGATGGGGAACGAGGCGGCCAAGAGGCGGTGGGGACCTTTATCCTCTATAACCGAGCCAAAGGGGAGAAAAGGAAGGGAGCGACATAGAGTTCGAGGATCATCCTGGCTCAATGCTTATCTTTAAATCTTGGAATTCCCCGCTCCTTGGAGCGTGGGATGAGTAACAAATAAGAAAAATTCCTTATTATCGGCGTAGCGTAGCGAAGCCGACGTGATACCCCGCAGCTTGCTGCGGGGAGAGTTCATTATACCTGTAGATCATAATTATTGGAACAATTAATTTTGCATGCTCGAATTTCATATAAAGTACCACATTGTTAATCTCATGTCAGGTTTGGAAAAAACATCAATGTTTTTTAATCTTATTAATTTTTTTGTTGAAACATTAAGGAATTTATTGTATAAAAAATTAGAAAACCTTTTTACAGGAGGATGTCATGAACAAGAAAAAATTAATTGAAATGATTAGAAAAGGTGTCCCTGATAAAGAAATAATGAGGGAGTTGGGCATCCAAACCAAAGCTTCTTTGAAGAAGATGTATTATGATGCCTTGGTTGAGGCTGGGAAGATAAAGGGCATTATGGCAGAGAGGAAAATGAAAAAAGCAAAGCCCAAGAAGAAAAGGCCGTTGGCCATTGGCAAAAGGGGAACCATACTCCTAAGCAAACCATTGCTAGTAGAACAACTCGGTTTCAAGGAGGGAGATATATTTACAGTATCAAAAAGGAGGAACAGTATCATCCTGAAAAAACAGTAAAGCTTCAGCGTGGTGAGCTATCCTCTCGATCTCCTGTTCTTTTATGTTGTTGTCACAGATCCGCAAAGTATATTTTAGGATATTCCAGATACAGACGAACAGAAGCTCACAGAATAAGAATAAATAAGGTCAGCCCAACCTACCCTATCCTACGCAAGTGCTTGATTTAACTGGTACCCCCGGCCGGACTCGAACCGGCGACACAGGGATTAGGAATCCCTTGCTCTATCCATTACTGAGCTACGGGGGCTCCCTGCTTCAGTACAAGAGCATCATACCCTCTATTGCCAGGTCTTGTCAATACGGTTCCCTTAGGGCCTAGATGAGATCTACTCAGCTCCTATTTCTTCTCCGCAATCCTAAATGATTCTGGGACAGGCTGGCTTTGGAGACCCCGAACCCCGGGAAGGGTTCCTTGTCCAAGAGGGCGAACAGACCATTAAATCTGGAGAGTTCCCTCGCAATCATTGATCCTATGATGCCTGCACCGATTACAATAACATCATATTCCCCCACATAACCGTACTGATTGGGGATATCCCCGTTCATTTCTGCGATCCGCCCTTGACATATTTAATGGCGGGTGAAAAAACATTATACAAAAGGATATCCTCTTCTACATTCCTGATAGTATGCAGGGTATTTTGCCGCACCAGCACGACCATTCCGGGTTCCAAGGGAAACTCGCCTTCCTCATCAATAAACATGGTGGCTTTACCCTTAAGCACATAAATCAGGTCGGGTTGGTCTCGATGCCTGTGTTCTGGCAAAGTCACCCCTTTCTCGAGAGATATTTTCATGACGGTGATGGGCGAATCATCTTTCTCACGGGTATAGATCCATTTAATTTTCCCTTTATCCGTCATAAAATGTGGTTCCCATTCCACATCTGCCTCTTTCTTAAACACAGCAGTCATCATAATCCCCCTACTTAAAAACAATTTGGTTTTGCGACTCGGTTGGATAAGCCATCCTCTATGCACCCTCTATGAATATTCCAGTGAACAGAATCAGATCACCCCCTTCCGCCCCCTCCTTCCCGTTGCCGTCCCCGCGATCCCCGTGGTAGGAGAAAGTGCCGACGAATAACTACACCCAGCGTTCCGACTTGGAAGGAAGGGATAGAAAAAATGCCGTTTCATATCATGAACCCATAGTTTGAAACGGCATCACCGAAATTTTTCCATCCTTATACCACAATGGTAATTAAAGTCAACCTTTTTAAAAATTGGACTTAAACTTCTCATAATCCTGAGATGAAAGCCAGGTTCGTTCTGAAAAAAAGCTGAAGGTTATACTTCCTCTTGCCCTCTTTATTATCTTCATAATTTTATATTTTCAGTTCAGATCGATTCCCACCACAACAATGGTATTTTCAGGAATTGCCGTGGCATGGGCCGGAGGCTTTTTAATGATCTGGCTGTATAGTCAACCATGGTTTCTAAATTTCAGCATACTGGGCGCTGACATGCGTGCAATTTTTCAGGTTCATTCTATAAATCTAAGTGTTGCCATCTGGGTTGGCTTTCTTGCCCTTTTTGGGATTGCCTCAGACAACGGCGTGGTGATTGCGACATACCTTGATCAGAGATTTGCATCAGGCAATATCAGTTCCATTGATGATATCCGTCAGGCGACAGTCGAGGGTGCTGTACGGAGAATCAGGCCATG
>JAUWDQ010000162.1 GCA_030608745.1 Pseudomonadota bacterium
TGTGCTTTATTCACTATTCGTCTGGCAAACTCTTTATCTTCAATAACGCGCTTTATTCCATTGGCTAACTCGTGAACATTATCTGGTGCTACGAGCATGGCATTCTGGTTATTCAATATATCCACCATTGGAATGGTATCGGTAGCCACAATAGGTTTTCCTGAAGACAGATATTCAAAAAGCTTTAATGACCTCTTTGGCATCCTGAGAGAGCAAGAGAGCTTCCATTGTGCTACAAGCCGCCGTCCCCGCAATAATTGGGATGCGTCCTTTGACGGCTTCGACCACGGTCTTGGTGACGAGTTTCTTCTCCTCCCGGAGAAGGTGAGGAAATTCCCCGGTTCCCCCCGCCGTCATGATAGCATGAACTCCTCCGTCTACCACGTATTGGGTTAGCTTCTTCAATCCTTCGACATCTAATTCCCCCCTATCGTTGAAGGGTGTAGCGATAGCAGGGATGACGCCCTTGAGATCCTCGCTCCGCATCATTCACCTCCTTTATATTGCCTTCGCTAGCGCTTTACTTTCTTCGGAAAATCCCAGTCTTCGCGAAAGTTTCTTCCCTTCATTTTTGAGGAGTGGAGAAAACTCTTCCATTCTCTCATTCGGAAGGCGAGTTGCAGGAGAAGATATACTTATGGCCGCGACAATTTCGCCATTATGGTTAAAAACCGGTGCTGCAATGCATACCTCTCCAAGAGCTTGTTCTTCCCTGTCATATGCAATGTTGGTTTCCCTAATGGTCTTGATTTCCTCCTCCAATTCTTTTATTGAATCCAATGTGTTAGGCGTAAAAGGGATTAATTCAATTTCTTCATAATATCGTTGCCTATGACCATTATCCAAATGCGCCAAAAGAACCTTCCCCGCAGCTGTACAGTACAAAGGAACCCGACTTCCCACCTGATTAGCCACACGCAGAGCATTCTGTGATTCCACCTGCAATATGTAAACACCCTCCCACCGATCCTTGATAACAAGATTTGCAGTTTCAAGGGTTGATTTACAAATTTCGTTTAAACAGGCCAGACCATATTTATACAGGTTTGTTTGATTCATAGCCAAGATACCCAGAAGCTGGGCATGCAATCCCAATCGGTACTTTTGCGTTTCATCGTCCTGTTCTACGAATCCCCTCTTTCTCATTGTTTTCAATATTCTATAAACTGCTGTAATGTTAATGTCCAAGTCTTTACAAATTTTTGTTAGTTTTACTCCTTCATTCTTTGAGGACAGATATTCGAGCACTGTAAGTCCATTATCAATGGACTTTACGTTACTATCCCTGTTATTCCTGCCGTATCTTTCCATAATTATTGGAAGGTATCAGAAGTTTAGAAAATCATGAAAAAAGGAATTTTCCGAAGCCAAGATTTTTTCTCATTGTGAAAATCATTTTTGCATATTGAAACAGATAACCATTTTCTTGTCAACAAAAAAAATATCGATTTTTCAGAAAGCCCCACACCTGAGTCCCACACTTTTTTGGGATTGGGTAGAAAGGATGGCAATCAATGGAAAGGATATTCACGGTAAAGAACGGAGAGGACCTTCAAAGGGTCCAGAAATGGGTAAATGGCGCCCTACTTCAGGCATATTACAGGATAAAAAGGGCCAACCACGGCAAGATCCTCTGTTTTGAAGCTCAATTCACCATAAAGGAGAGAGACGGCGCCAGCTATAAACATTAGCGGCCCAGAAAATGTCGATTTTAAGGGCGATTTAATCCGATATGAGGTGTGGGTCTGGCACCCTCTAAATGAGACGGCTGCTGAATTTGATGTAAGAATTCCAGTTTCTCCGGTTGAGTCAAACTTAATATTTCTACTGCAATCAATAGAATTAGACATCGGTGAGACCTATCAATCAAGTTCATCTTGAATTACAATAAGCCAGGGCCATCACTAATGGGATTTTGCAGAGGTACTGCATGCCTTCGAGGCGACGCGCTCGATCTGAATTTCTATGGCCAAAGACCATCCACGGTCTTTTTAGATATGTAATACGTCGCTCATGTTTGTGTGCATCACGCTTCTCGGGGCCATCGGCTTGGTGCTATTCAAACTGGTTTCCTATCTTGAGAGGGTCTGCATACCCTGGCATGAGAAAACGCAGCAGGTAACCTAAAATCGTCGTTTCAGAAATGGGTGACTCGAGCAGCGGTAGGGACAAGAGATGAGGGGACAGACCTATATTCCCGACAAAACCCCGCCCTACCAGATCCAAAGTGACGGATCGGGGATCAGAGACGAGCGATTAAGGCCAGATCAATCAGGAAATTGAACCTCCTCGACGCGTTCTCCTAGCCCAAAACAATCAGTTCCGGCCCAAAGTGGGATGTCATGTTCTCCACCCCATCCTTGGTGACGATGACGTTATCCTCCAGGTGAAAACCCATCTTCTTATCCCTGGTTTCGTAGACCGGCTCGATGGCGAACACCATCCCTTCCTCAAGTGTTGTATCCGTGTGGGCCGCAATGAAGGGCTCCTCGTGTAGGCTCAGCCCCAGACCGTGCCCCAGGAAACGCATGGCAGGCTCCATGTCATACTTCTTGAACGTGTTCACGAAGATCTGCCAGAGGTCCTTCGTGCTGGCCCCCGGCCGGATGGTCGAATGGATGGCGGCCATGGTTTCCTGCATCCGAGCCCAGGCATCCCGTTGAATCTGGCTAGCCTCGCCAACGACGAACGCCCGCCCGGTATCGGATAGGTATCCACCCACTTCGACGAAGGTATCGATCTTTACGACCTCCCCACTTTTCATGCGGTATTCGCCGGGCGTAGGGTTAGAGTAGGTGCTCCGCTCACCCGCGGCCACTTGCACCATGAGGACCCTGTCGGCCCCGTGCTCAATTGCCCGGTCCACGACGTGACGGTAGATCTCACGCTCGGTTACCCCGACATGCACATGAAGGTGGGCCTCTGCCTGGGCCAGGTCGGCAATCCGCGCTGCCTTGCGCAGCCTATCGAGCTCGTCGGGCGTCTTGACCATCCGTGCGTATCTGAAGGCCTCGCAGCCGTCCTCCCACTGGGCTCGCTGCAGGTGCGTCTTCAGTACCTCCCACCTATTGGCCGAAAGACTGTCCATCTCGAGCCCAATCCGCCCTTTGGCCAGCCCCATGTCCTTCAGAATCCCGGCCAGAACCTTCATGGGATCGTCGGCGAACTGATCGTAGGGCCGGAAGTCCCGAACGGCGCTCCGCTCTTCCGCCTCAGGAAGCTCATTGGACGTGAGAAGCAGGACGGATTTCCCATCCCGGTTGACCACCACAGCAAACTGCCGATGGCGCAAATTCAAGAACTGAGACGGAATCAGGTATCCGATCCCGTAGGCCACGTTCTCTGTCGAGAAGGCAGCCAGAGCGTCCAGTCCAAATCTCTCCATTGCCTCTTTCTGCCGTGCCAGTATCTGCTCGTTCATAATACACCTCGCTATTAAAACGAACTCCATTTCGTTATATGCCAAACCAGACCTTAGTCGGTCCGGTACTCAGCCAGTCGGTCGTCGTCCAATTCAACTCCCAGGCCCGGGCCATCCGGAACTCGGAGGCTTCCGTTTTCATAATGGAAGGGTTGTCGAATAATGTCATCGAGGTAGAAGACCCCGGCTACCTTCGTTTGTTCCTTTCCCTTAAGGGTGGTTACGGGAAAAACGCTCGCAAGGGTAACAATACCGGTGGAGGCGACCAGGTGCAAATTAGCTGCGGTCCCGACTCCCGTCTCGGCCGAGCCATTGACATTGCACAGAATTCCGGTGGCTTCGGCCACGGCGGCTACCTTCTTAGCCTTGAACAAGCCTCCCGGCTTTGTGGTATAAAGGGAAAACGCATCCGCGGCTCCCTTTTTCTGGATTTCCAGGATATCCTGGGAAGTCCAGGCGCTTTCATCCGCCATGACAAGGCAGGGTACAGCGGCGCGGACCTCAGCCATCGCATCGAGTCCCTCCACAGGCTGCTCCGCCATGGAGATGCCGTATTCGCACATCTGCCTGATCGCCTGTATGGCCACTTTGGGTGAGGGATAACCCTGGTTGGCATCCACGGTGATCTCAATCTCGTCCGAAAGAGCCTTACGCAACTCCCGAACCATCGTAACATCCTGCTCGGCATCGATGCCCACCTTGACTTTAATAGTCCGGATCCCCTCGTCGACCGCGGCTACGGCTTCGTTCACAGCCGTCTGGGTATCCATGATTCCCAGACTGTGCGCCAGCGGTACCTCCGCCCGGTTGCATCCACCCAGAAGACGGTAAACCGGAACTCCGAGGGCTTTTCCCATGATGTCGTAAAGAGCGATATCGATAGCGGCCTTGGCGTATGGATATCCCTTGACCGTGCGGTCCATAATGGTATGGATAACCTCGATGTCGAAGGGATCCTGACCGGTAATGCCTGGTAGGAGATACTCCTTTATAATGTGTACAGTAGTGCCGGGCAATTCCCCGAAGTAACGCATATGATCTCCACCCCACATCGGCAGGACCGTCGCCTCCCCAAGACCCTGGGTACCCTCGTCGGTCAGCAGTCTTACGATTACGTATCGCCCCAAACGCCCCTCTCGGTCGAAGCTCATCCGGTGGGCTCGCCGGGGCGGAAGGTCGACACGAACGGTCTCAACGCCTGTGATCCTCATCTCCTCGTACTTCCGGATTGGATGGCGAAAAAAACAATAGCTTTCAATTCATAGAACGTCAAGCTAAAAAAGCCTCTGAAAGCCCTTTTCCTTGGGCTCTTAGAAGGACTGGATTGGGGGTCACCTATGAAGGCACTTGCAGATTTGGGGTTACTAGATTTGCTAGATTTGGCGGCACCCATTAAAATACAATTGACAAAGAAGAAGTTCTTGTGCCTGGCGGGAAAAACTCTTTGTTGGGGGCTCATTTTGGGATAACTCCTCAGGCAGTCACTAATATACTTACAGAGATAGAAAAAAACAAACGTATAGAATTAAAAAAGGTACGAGAGGAAATAAACGAAATTAGATGTAAATTGTAGGTTTGACCCCAAACACTCTCTTATCCTGAAACAAACCCAAAGAGAGGGAAACCTTCACAACTTTCCCCATGCCATCAAGTTTCCAGGTCGGGGATGAGCTTCTCTAGACCAAGGGACTTAAGGGTCTGGGGCAAAGGCTTGCCCGTTGACGGATCCCACCCCACCAGCTCGAAATAGAAACTCTTCATCCACTGGAAATAAGGCTCGACGGCCATCCCCTCTGCAGGACCGTCAGTAGGGGCCGAACCATACCGAGGGGAAGGAACCTCAAGGGCAGGATCCAGTCCGTGCCTAAAGTTGAACACCCGCAACTGGTTGATAATACGGCGTCCGATGGTCAGCGCATCGGACAGCGTGAAATCTTCCCCGGTCACAGCGTTCACGCACTCTACGGTCAAACCGGGATTGATGGTTATAAACCGGCAGATCCCAAGGCTATCGAGGAAGACATACCAGCCGTCTATCTTCGCGTTTGCCCCGGCAACTTCCCACGGGGAAAAGCGGTTGCTGACGGGCGGATGGCCAAAAATGGTGAGATCGGGCAGGCGCGAGAGAGACTGGAGGGTACCTGTGGCCGAGACACAGGTGTCCAGCATCTCCGTCCATATAGCGCGGTGGTCGTGCCCTCTGGGCGTGGCCCCCTTAAGAACGTATATGCCCATTTTTGGAGCTTCGCCGCCGACCTCTTCCGAGGCCCGCTTCACCCCTTCTGCCAGCAAATTACCGATCCCCTCTCGCCGGCTGATTTTTTCAAGTATTGCCTTGACGCCCTCCACATTTCCCCAGCGCATGTCTAACCCATCCAGATCTTTGCGGGTGAGGATTCCCTTCTCGTAGCACTCCATGACCCAGCCAATGGTCCAGCCTGCTTCGTTTACATCCAGACCCAGTCTGTCCGTCACATCGGTGA
>JAUWDQ010000094.1 GCA_030608745.1 Pseudomonadota bacterium
GCTGCGTTCCGCTTCATCCCCTGCCCTGTTAAATTGAAGGCAGCCATACCAAGAGATATGGGATATAGAAGCTGCTTGAAAACAGTAACATCAAACAAAGAAAATATTTAACAGGGTAAATCACTGCACCGTACTCCTATGTACGCCTCATTCCTCAGGATTTGCGTGCCTTGAATTTGGAGCTTTTTACTTTGCCATCGAATTTTGACTTTTTACGAGATCATCAATGCCAAAGGATAACGGCTAATATCTGCCCGATATGTATGCCCTGTTTTTCCAGAAGATGGTGACCACCACCGGGCGCTTTGAATAACCGGTCTGCTTTTTGTATTCCAATGCGATTTCCTTGACCATTTTCTTTAGTGTTTTCCTCGATGGGTACTCCCTCAGTTTTAGCCAGATCTGCCAGTCACTCTTAAATTCAATGGACCTTATCCGGTAGTATTTATCCAGGAGCCAATTTTGAAAATCGATTTGGAGCTGCTCGAGACTGGCGGTCTGTTCCTCAATCTTGACGAGCCCTTTATAAACCCAGGCCTCAACGGGCCAAGCCAACTGCACCCAATTGCCCTCAATCTTATCAATGAGGTAAGAGTCCCCCTTTTTCAATTTGTCGATAACCTCGAACTGCTTCCCGGGGCCGGACCTCACATTTAGCGTATTCGACAAAACCACGGCGCGCTGGGCATATATTCCCTTCGTTGGGATGAGAAGAACCAAAAAAACCAGGATGAAAAGAAGGGCCCTTTTCATTTCTCCCACTCCCCTAAGGTGGATTAGTGACTGATCAAAACTCGACACCCTTTTAGTTACTATAACAGAAAGAACCTTCATTGCAAGGGATTTTTCCCCCAATGGCCTCGGCAGTTGTCCGGGTAGCCCTCGAAAAATCGGGAGTGATGGAGCAAGATATTGGCGGCCCTGCTCCTCCAGAATTGAAAATTATGACTCGCCTTTCCATTGGAAACCTGATGGGAAATTTCGTGACTCCCCGTATGGAGGCGCGTTTCGAGGTTCTGATTTCCCCGGCTAATTCCTTCGAATCCTTCGTTGGCCCCATAGTCGAAGTACATCCACGGGGGTAGGGAGGTTATCCCCAAGGATTGGATTCTCCTTACGGGATTGTTCTTCCCGAGATAGTGGGCATCAAGACTCGATCGAAAGAATGGCGCGTGCGGCTTTAAGCGGCCGAAGACCTCGATAAATTCTGGCATGATGCTCTTAAGCATCAGTTTACTGGTTAAGAGCTCGATATCGAGAAGTCCACTCTGACTGCTGATGGAGCCGAACAACGACCGATATCTCAGGCCCAGATTCATGGCACCAAAACCACCCATGGAAATCCCCCCGATGCCCACGGGAACTCCCCTCATCAGTTGGTCCTTATCGGTCGAGGAGCGTTGTAAGAAACGGATGAGCTCCACCAGATAGGTCTCGTATTGACCCAATGCCCCGGGTTTCATGTATCGAAGGGGAATGAGGGAATATTTAAAGCACTCACGAGGCCGGTAATCATCACACCTTTCACGACTGACCGTAGGGGGAAAAAGGGGCCTACCCTCATTTTCATTCGCGTAGAAGCTATTATCCCCATCAGGGAGTAGAAGGGCCATGGGATAGATGGGGGTAAAGGGATCCGTTGGGGAACCTTTGGGGTTGAGGTTATCCCTTACGATGGACCGGGCGATCTCCCCCGGACTATAGTCGCCCTTAATGAGCCCTCCGTGGGCCTGCAACTCCTCAAACCTCTCCCGCAAATTCACCTCCAGATCGCCATAGGTGGTATTTGAGGGATCGGTCATGGCCTGATGGATAAGCGCGATATCCTCCAAAACCAGCCAGTGGTATTGCTCCTCGCCCTCCATGCACGTGATCTCGTTACTCCTCTCGGGGTCACACACCTTGAATTTCCAGCCATTTCGGTGAAAGTTGTAGCCGTGGAGGAGAACCAAAAGGGGGAATGTATATCCGGGGTTCCTTTCGATTTTGGGAAGGATGAGGAAGAAATCCTTTTCCTTCCCTAAAGCCCTGGAGAAGAAGGTCTCGTATCGGACGTCGTACGTAAACCTCACAGGCCCTTTAGGGGAGAGGAGGTAAACCAATTCAGGATGATCCGTGCAGTACCTCAGTTGGTTCGACTGCGCTGATGTCGAAAAGAGAAGAATGCCTATGGCTAAAGGGATTGTCCATCTCATTGTAGGGGCCTTAGGATCGATGGCACTGCAACCTCGTGAAAATCCGGTAGTATAAGTATCACTCCCCATAGGCTCCCACGGCCTTTCTTCAATGCGATTCAAGGCCTAAGACAACGGAGGTCTCGATCTGCCTCTGGGAAATATCCCAATATCTTCGCAAGAGCTCATCCTTGTTGGGCAAAAGCCGAAACCCGTGTTTCTCATAAAATTGAATTGCCCAGATGGCATCGGACCAGGTCCCCACTAGAAGCCGGGTTTTGGCCAAACCCTTCACATAACTGAGGAGGGAACTTCCAATGCCCCGCCTCTGTTGGTCCCGTATAACATAAGCATGTCGGATAAGGGTGACATCTTCCACAGGCTGAAACCCCATTACGCCCAAAAGCCTCCCCCTCTCTTCCCATCCGAAAAAGCTCATCTTCCTCATTTCCCTCATGAGCTCGGCCGTGGACATGTAGGGTTCGTGCCAACAATCCCATGGAATGACGCCCTTATAGGCCAAGGCCCCATCGTTGATGATATGATAGGTAGACTCCATGTCGGTGAGTTTACATATGCGAATCATTGGGCTCCAAGGGGTCTTCCGCTTTTGGCTAACAAATGGATGAACTTGGGTGTCTATGTGGATCCTTCGGCCTTCAGGGAATCCTCAAAGACACCTTCCTTGGCCAAAAGCCCCGCCAATTAGGTTCGCCCGGGGGTGACCGGGTGAATCTTTTCGATGAACTGGTTCTTGGGACACCTCTTCTTCGATTCATCCAAAAGCTTGTTGAAGACATCAGCAGCTTCCTGACCGATCCCCCCCGCTGGATCCTTTTCGGCCTTGGCCTTGTAAGATTGACGTATTGCCCTCGCCGTTTCGATTAAATCGGGGATGTGGGCATATTCATCCCTCCTTTTCCGATGAGGCATGGTGGGGATTAAGGATAGCTTACGTTCTCCCATGTTCCCGTTTCAGCCGACCGGTAGCATGCTTCGGCTATGGCCACCGCTATCACCCCATCATCAATGGTCACGGGGAAGGGAACCTCCCCGCAAAGGCTATCATAAAAGGCCTTCAATGCTTCGTAGACGGTGGGGACGGGGCTTCCCAACTCGATGGGCCTCAACTCCATCCCCCTTACCTCATAGAAATGGTTGTGGACGTGATCCGCAATGAGCTGCCCATCTTCCCCGGCAACCTCGATCAAACCATTACGCCCCTTTGTCCCCCTTGATCCCATAACTGAGGCGATAATATTACTCCTTTCGAAGGTCATAATGGCCGAGAAGTTATCCTCCGTATCCCTTGTGACGACCCTATTAATCATGCATGAGACCTTATCAACTTCCTCTCCCGTAAGAAAACGGAGGAGATCGAAGCTATGGACTCCAGTGTGTAAGATGATTCCTCCCCCGGAAAGGTCCCTTCGATCCAACCAAGCCAGGGGGGAAGGCTCAAACCTCTGGCTGAGGTGGATGGAATGGAGGGAACCCAACTGGGGGATACGTGCCTTGACGGTCTTAACTACGGCATTGAACCGGAGGGTTTGAGAAACCATAAGGCGAACACCATAACGAGAGATCGTCTGGCGAATCCGAACCGCCTCCCTCACATTGATGGCCATTGGTTTTTCCAGAAGGATATGTTTGCCTCGAAATGCGGCTTCCTCGCATACCGATAAATTGAGGGCCGGGGGAAGGACCACCACTACGGCGTCGATGGACTTGTCGGCTAAGAGGTCAGAATAGGTGCGAAAATATCGGCACCCGTATTGCCTGGCCTGACTTTTCCCCTCACCGGCGTTCCGACGCCAGAGGCCGATGAGATCAATCTGGGGGAAATCTTCATTGATGTGTTTGGCATACCGACTTCCGTGTCTACCAACACCGATGAGCCCGAAGCGAAGCAAGGATTCCATAATCGTGGATCGGCCCGACAAATCCGAGCCTCTATTGTTTTGAGCTGGCTTTTATGTAATCTCTCCAGAAGGGGGAGATGTCCCGGAGTTTTTCGATGATGGGAGGGAGTTGTTCCAAGATATAATCGATATCTTCTTCCGTATTGTAAATGCTCAAGCTAAAGCGAATGGAGCCATGGGCTGCAGTAAACGGAATCCCCATGGCCCTGAGCACATGGGAGGGTTCCAGGGAGCCCGAGGTACAAGCCGATCCGGATGAGGCACATATCCCGAGGTTACTGAGCAGCAACAGGATGGATTCTCCTTCCACATACTCGAAGCTCAAGCTCACCGTGTTGGGAAGGCGATGTTCCCGGTCGCCATTGACCAAGGTGTCGGGGATCCTCTCCAACAGGCCCTGTTCCAATTTATCCCTCATGAAACGAACTCGATTATTCTCTTCTTCCAGATGGCGCGCAGCTAGCTGACAGGCTTTCCCCAGGCCAACGATATAGGGAATATTCTCCGTTCCGCCCCTTCTTCCCTTCTCCTGATGTCCCCCGATGAGAAGGGGGGAGAATTTGGTACCCCTTCGGATATAGAGTACCCCAATTCCCTTGGGGGCATGGACCTTGTGGCCGGAGAAAGAAAGCATATCCACGGTGATCCTCTTCATATCGAGGGGGATTTTACCCACCGCCTGGACGCCGTCGGTGTGGAAGGGAATTCCCCGGGATTTGACGATTTGGCCAATCTCCTCGATGGGAAAGGTGACTCCTGTTTCGTTGTTGGCATACATAATGCTGACCAGGGCCGTATTGTCCGAAATCGCCGCCCGTAACTCATCCAAATCCAATCTGCCCTCCCGGTCAACCGATAGCATCGTAACCCGATACCCCCTCTTCTCCAGATATTTGCAAAGGGTCCACACGGCCGGATGTTCCACCCGGGTTGAGATGATATGGCGTTTTCCGGGATAGTTTTCCAAGGTCCCCCGAATGGCTGCGTTATCGCCTTCGGTCCCACAACTAGTAAAGACGATCTCATCGGGACTTGCTCCGATAAGATCTGCTACCTTTTCCCTTGCCTCCACCGATGTCTTCTGAACCTCTCCCCCCTTGAAATGCATACTGGAGGGATTTCCATAGAGATCGTGGAAAAAGGGCTTCATAACCTCAAAGACCTCTGGTGCTACCTGGGTCGTGGCATTATTGTCCACATAAACTGTTCTCACTCCTCCACCTCCACCGTGATGTCGTCGGTAACGAACTCCTTGAGCTTTGCCTCGACGTACTGTTTCAGGGTGAAGTCGGCTGAGGGACAGAAGGAGCAGGTACCTCTCAAAGCCACGATGACCCTACTTCCCTCGATATCGATGAGCTCCAGGTCTCCGCCATCCTGTCTCAAGGCGGGCTTTATCTCCCTTTCAAGGGTCTCCTCGATGAGCCTCATTCTCTGTATGTTGGTCAACTTCTTCCCCTTCGCCGGCTTGGCGAGGACGGGTGTTTCCTCCTTTTCCCCCCAGACCTTAGCGATAATGTCCCTGATCTTAGGGTGGCAGCCCTCGCATCCCCCTCCTGCCTTGGTGTAATGGGTTACCTGTTCCACCGTGTGGAGGTTGTTCTCCTTTACCGCCCTCTCGATCTCCCTGTCGGAAATCCCGAAGCAGTTGCATACAATCTCGAACTCTTCCTTCTCGCGTTCTTCGCCCCTGCAGTTGGCGATAGCCGCTGCCAGGGCCTCTCTGCCCATTACCGAACAGTGCATCTTCTCTTCGGGGAGACCTCCGAGGTATTTCGCAATATCGTTATTGGTAATCTTTTCCGCCTGCTCAAGGGTCTTTCCCTTTACGAGCTCCGTGAGGGCAGAAGAGGATGCGATGGCACTGGCACATCCAAAGGTCTTAAACTTAACGTCGTTGATTCGCCTGTCTTCGTCTAGCTTGAAAGACAGCCTCAAGGCATCCCCGCAGGCCAGGGAGCCTACTTCTCCGATCCCATCCGGATCATCGATTTCGCCGACATTTCTCGGGTTTACGAAGTGGTCTTTAACCTTCTCAGTATAATCCCACATATTCGGTTACACCGTGATAATATCTTATTTCACACCACTAATAATATATAAACGAAGGAACTGTTGACGGCTTCGTAAAAAAACCATCTGCTGCGTACCGCTTCATCCTTCGTCACTGCAGCGTACTTCTATGTACGCCTCACTCCTCAGGATTCGCGCGCCTTGCATCTGGATCTTTTTTCTTTGCCGTCTGATTTAGACTTTTTACGAAATCATCAACTGTTAGGTCAATGCCTTTCACCGAAGTTCACCAATCAACTGAAGAACTTGGTTATCCACCCGGTAATGAGCGGTATTTCAGTACAGGGGAAGATCCCCCCTCAATGCCTGAAGGCCCTCTGCCCCGTAAAGACCATGGTTACCTGGGGATCGGCCTCATTGCAAGCCTCAATGGATTCGAAGTCCCGTTCGGAACCGCCCGGCTGAACGATGCCGGTGACACCCTCTTTTATGGCCACGTCAACCCCATCCCGGAAGGGGAAGAAGGCATCGGAGACCATAACAGAACCAGTCAAACCCCCCTTCATTTTGGATACCTGGTCATCGATGGCCTTCTTTTGAGAGGGGTCTCTTTTCCCTAACTGAATCTCAGCCTCCAATGTTTTGTAAGGGATTCCGTACGCTTTGAAACAAAGAGCATCGGCATACTTGGTATAGGCCTTGTAGATGGCGATCTCCGCGACTCCTACCCGATCCTGCTCTCCCGTACCAATGCCCGTGGTCACCCCATCTTTGACGTAGATAACCGAGTTAGAGGTAACCCCCTGTTCAACTGCCCAGCCGAAGAGCATATCCTCATACTCTCCCTCCGTTGGCATTCGGGAAATGGTATACTGTTTTCCCTTATAGGAGGCAGCGGCTGGCTTCAAATCCTCCTTCGTGGTGACGGCGTTGACAGGAGATTGCTGCACGATGATTCCACCGTCCATGAGGGATTTGAAATCCACGAAGCGGAGGTTCCGATATTGCTCCAACCGATCGATCTTTCGAATGCGGATGATCCTCAAATTCTGTCGTTTGGCCAATATCTCCACGGTCCCTTCCTCATACTCCGGAGCGACCACCACCTCAAGGTAGTTCTGATTGATCATTTCTGCCGTGGGTTTATCGACCGGCCGGTTAAAGACCGCACAACCCCCAAAGGCAGCAATGCGGTCTGCCATATTGGACTTCTCGTAAGCCTCCGAAATTGATTCCCCGTATGCAACACCACAGGGGTTGTTGTGTTTCATAATGGCCACTGCGGGCTTTTTCATTAAGAATTTCAATATATTGAGGGCGTTATCCACATCGGTCAAGTTGATTTTCCCCGGATGCTTTCCCGCCTGGATCATGTCCTCATCGGTGATATGGCTGACCAATCCAAGCTCAGGTCCAATAAAGTGACAATCTCCGAGGACCAAGTTCCCATTGACCAACTCGTACAGCGCTGCCTCCTGCCCCGGGTTTTCCCCGTACCTCAGTCCTTTTTCGATGAGCCCTTGCGATTCGGAATCGGGGAGTTTCCAGGTTCTCTTTCGATAGAGAAGCTGGTGTTTGCCGAACTGGATGGTCATCTCCTCGGGAAAATGATCCTCCATGATAGTCCGATATATCTTCTTGTACTCTTCCATTAACTCCCCCTCGGAGTGTCTTTCCTTGCAGATAATGATAAGCCATCTTCCTTTCTTAATCAATAGGAAAGAGGATACACAGGCGAATGAGCTGAGGCAACGAATCTATCCTCAACTGACCTCCTCCGATTACCTGAGATTTGACTTCACCAGTGAATGGGCTAAAATAGCCGATGAGATCTTACCCGTTACGAGAGGATCATCATGAGGGATCTGATGAAATCATATTCACCGGGAGTTAGGCTATGGGTCGATATCGACATACAGGGATAATCAATCTCCTGCCTCTCCTCCTCCTGAATTCCTCTCTACCCATCCCGCCGGCAAAAGGTGGATTGAGCAGATAAAACAGTGGCTTCCCGAGGCCATGGAGTATTATAGATTTTCTTCCAATCTCCGATAACGGATCCACGGCACGCTTCAAGATTCGGTCATCCCATGAAACGGGTTGAGCTCATTCAAGTAGAGTGCTACAGCGGGTATAGGGCCAATGAAACCCCCCGAGCCTTCATAAGGAAGGGAAAGAGGTATCAGATTCTGGAGATATGGGACAGATGGTACGAGGGCGGAATTTCAAGGAAATCCACCCGACTCGACTACTACAAGGTATTGGCCGAAGACGGAGGGGAATACATCCTCCGTTACAACGGCCTCTTCGACAAATGGGCCCTCCTTTTGAAGTAAACCCCCACGGCTCAGTAGATCCATTCCACCCTCGATGGAAGCTCACCGGTTTACGTTTATCTCACCATGATATAGGCGTCTTCGGTCCAATAGTACCTTGGGATGACCCCCTTTTTTCGAAACCCCAGTTTTTCATAGAAGACCTGGGCACCGGCGTTGGTCTCCCTTACCTCCACCCACATGAATTCACCCGTTGAATTCCTGAAGACCTCCCTGACCAGTTGGGTTCCTATCCCCTTCCTCCTATGGCGAGGGTCGACAGCGATGGAAATGATATAGCCTTCAGGGGTGTAGACGAGGTAGCCAAGGATCTCTCCCTCCTCATAAACCAAGAACGTAGTGGGATTGGAGCGGTAGAGGTTCATGAAAATACGCCGGCTATAGGGCGATTTGGGAAAGGCCTGGGCTTCTATTTCTAAAATCCTATCCATATCCGCGGGGGTAAAAATCCTGATCATATCCCTTTATTCTTTTCCCCCTTTCTGGTATAAAACGACTAAGTCCTTCGATTCATAAGTCCGAAGACGAACTTATTTAGACTTCGGCTGAGCGACTCGACTGTCTTCGACCCTGAAGACTTCGGCGGACCGAATGGAGTGAGCAATTTCCTAGACTCAATTTGGCAAAATACGTCACCGTATTTGCGAATCGAAGCACTAAGTCATTTTCTCAAAAGTTGCAGCCGGAGTAAAGGAGGGAGCTTGAGGGCAATGGGCTATATTGAAAATCGGGCTCGACTTTTCAACCGAGATTCCGAATTTTCGTGTCCTGATCAATGCAGTCGATTCGGCTGTAAGGACGAAAGGCTCCATGTCAGCGTCAGCATCGTTGATGCAGTAACAGCTTCTCTCATCATCGGGGAAAAGGTTAAAATTGGTCAAAAGGCTCATCTAAGGGATGAGAATAACTCGGGGGGGGAGTAACCGATCGATGAAGTTAATCAGTAATATGGTTTGGTTGAGGATCCTGGTAACGGCAGCGGTCTCCATTGCTCTGGGGGGAG
>JAUWDQ010000304.1 GCA_030608745.1 Pseudomonadota bacterium
GTGACGAGTTGGGCGTTTGCCCTTCTGTTTCCCCTGGCCTTGGGATATGCCATGGTTCGCCATCGGCCTTTCGGTGAGGGTTCGGAGGCCCCAACTGCGGGCACCTATAAGTGCTCCTCTTGTGGCAATGAGATCCTGTTGAAGAAATCCCAGAAGATTCCCGTCTGTGCGGCATGCGGGGCAGGGGGTACCAACCTTCTCTGGTATCGGGTGGTCTGGAAGATTATTGGAATGTAGTCCCCGCATGAATAACGACGTAAGCCGAGGTCGAAGGGGCTATCCACCTGAGTACAGGCGACGGACCTCCCCATTTTCGAGCAGGTCCTTTGCATTTCCCTCGAATCGATTGTTTCCCATTTCCAGGACATAGGCGCGATGGGAATTCTCCAGGGCCTTGGCCGCATTCCCTTCCACCATGAGGATTGATGTTCCCCCGGCATTGATCTTAAGAATACTCTCGAAGGCCGAGTCCATGAAGACATGTCAAAAATTGTGTAGTCCCGAAGGAGAAGCCTCAGGTTCATTTATGAAGGGCGCGGGAATTGGATACAATTATCAGATCCCTAAGCTGTTTAACGAGGATGTAATAATAAATGAAAATACCCAATATTTAAAGAAAATACGTAAAATAAAGGCGATATTTATTAAGAATGATCGATAAGTGAGTTTGACAGGGAAATATGTTTATAGTATGTGTTGTATACAATTTCAATCTTTCCATTTCTTGAGCTTCCCTTAAAGTACGGATATGAAGAGGAGTTTTTTATGAAGGTCGACGAGAATAAGTGTATGGGCTGCAAGAGATGTTTTCCCTATTGCCCTCTGGGGAGAATACAGATCCTTCGCCAACATGAGAAAATTCCCGGAAGGGTGTATATCGAGATTGACCAGGATAAGTGCACCGATTGCGGGATGTGTTTTCGGGCCAATGTATGTCCCGTCGACGCCCTTTATCAGCCCGCGGAGCCGTGGCCCCGTGAGGTTCGGGCGATCCTGAGCAACCCCCTCATTGAATACAAGGGGTCTCAGGTTCCGGGCCGTGGAACCGAGGAGATGAAGACCAATGACGTCACGGGGCGATTCCTTCCTGGGGAGGTGGGAGTTGGCATTGAGTTGGGGAGGCCGGGAGTAGCCACATACTTCAGGGATGTTGAGGTCGTTGCCATGGTTTTGATGCCCTTAGGGTATGAAATGGCCGAGGAAAATCCGGTTACCCATTTTATGTCGGACAGAAAAACCGGGAAACTCCGGGAAGACATCCTCGATGAAAGGGCGACCTCCGCCATCATCGAGGGGAAATGTAAGTTGGAGAACCTTCCTGAGGTTTTGGAGGGTATCAAGAAGGCTGCTGAAAAGGTTGACACGGTCTTTTCGGTGGAGATCATCTCGAAGGTTCCCCCGAGGGGGGAGATTCCTATTATTCCAATTTTGGAGAGGTTGGGATACGAGTATTCCATCAACAGCAAGAACAATATGGGGCTGGGAGAGCCGGCCTTCAAATTTTCTGAATAGGGGCATAACGGAGGCGCATCATGACGCACAGTTTACATCGAAGGGGTGACAGGGAGAGTCTCAAGGAGGATTTTGTGGTACTGGGGTGTCCCGCCACTGGGGTTAACAAGAAGGGATCAGCACCCAAGACGAGGGAGTTCTTGCGCATCTGTTGGAAACATGGCCCGGTCAATTTGGGCGATATGAAAACGGGCAACACGTACAATACAACCATAGACGATATCCTGGACCGGGTGACCGATGGGACTATTGTCCAGTGTACCTTCGATAGCCGGGAAAAGGTGGTGTCCTTGTTAAAGGAGCTGAAGGAGAAGAAGCCCGGGATTTCGGTGATTGTTTCCGGTGTCACCGATATTGTCCAGGGGATAATGGACGAGGCAGGCCTGGGTCGGATTCACACGGTCGAGTATTCCATGGGCACGTGGGGGAAGACTGATAAATTACCCGATTTTGAGGTATTGAAGATCACGACCATGTGTGGCCATGCCATGATAGCCAATGATCTGGTGGGGAAATTGGTTGGGGATATTAAGCGGGGACGCAGAACCCCGGAGGAGGCATCCCTGGTGATCGCCAAGTGCTGTACCTGCGGTAATTTTAACGTGACTCGAGGGACAGAACTATTGCGGGAGATGTTGCCGTTATATATGGTGAACCGATATTGAGGCGGCCATTGGTGCCTCATATCCCAGGTAAATTCGGGAACTAAAGAAGATGATTTCGTAAAAAGTCGGGATCAGACGGCAAAGAAAAAAGATCCAGATGCAAGGCGCGCAAATCCTGAGGAATGAGGCGTACATAGAAGTACGCTGCAATGATTTACCCTGTTAAATATTTTCTTTGTTTGATGTTACTGTTTTCAAGCAGCGCCTATATCCCATATCTCTTGATATGGCTGCCTTCAATTTAACAGGGCAGGGGATGCAGCTCAACGCAGCAGATGGACTTTTTACGAAGCCGTCAAAGAAGGAGATAGATATGCGATACATCATTATCGGAGGAAGTGCTGCAGGAGTAAGTGCCATAGAGGCTATCCGATCTCTTGATCGCACATCCCAGATCGAGCTGTTTACCGATGAAGAAACCCCCCTCTACT
>JAUWDQ010000135.1 GCA_030608745.1 Pseudomonadota bacterium
CCGTGGAAATGATCGCAGTCTAACAGAGGCAGGAAAGTGGAGGTGGAAGCCCTGTGGTTCTGGAGTTTTCTGACCTTTACAGGGAGTATTTTTGTAACTTGTTGATTATATGGGAACGCAGGGGCTTTGACCCAGTTGGAACGTCAGTTGGAATATTGGAATATCCGAACTGGATTATTGGAAGATTGGAATAATGGAGTATTGGTTATCAAAAACAAAAAAGCTTATTGATTCTTTCTCTTCTTCTAAACCCATCATTCCAGTATTCCACTATTCCAACATTCCATGTGGTCTCTTTCCACCATTCCATCATTCCATTCGGATAGCATAACCGGAAAAGAGGATTCTAAAGAAGAGCTGTGGATGGAATCTTCCTTGTGGGGAGTTGGTGTGTTCATCATCCTTTCCCCTTAACTCCATATTCCTTTATCTTATAGAGGAGGGCCCGGTGGCTGATTTCCAATAGCTTGGCAGCATGGGTGTGGTTACCATTGGTCTTTTGGAGGGCTTTCTTGATAAGGTCCTTTTCAAGGTAACGACTCGCCTTTTTGATGGAAAGCTCGTCGTTGAGTAAACTGACCCTATATTCCTCTCTGGGACTCTGAATCTCAAGGGGGAGGTTCTCCACCGTAATCCGATTCGAATCGGTCAATACGATGGCCCTCTCAATGACATTCTCCAACTCCCGGACATTGCCGTTCCAGCTGTGGTTCAAAAGACAGTTCAGGGCCTCCGTATTAATTCCCTCAATGGGGTGGTTCAGTTCCCGGCTATATTTGTGGATGAAATGGTCCACCAACAGGGGAATATCTTCCTTTCGGTCCCTCAAGAGCGGAATCTTGATGGGAAGGACATTAAGGCGGTAGAAGAGGTCGTCCCTGAACTTATTCTCTCTAACCTCCTTATCCAGATCCTTGATCGTTGCGGCGATGATCCGCACATCGATTTGGATGGGCCTGGAGTCCCCGACGCGCCGGATTTCACCATCCTGCAATACCCGAAGCAACTTCACCTGAAGCTGGAATGGTAATTCCCCAATTTCATCCAAAAATATCGTTCCCCCGTCGGCCTCCTCGAAAAGGCCTTTCTTGGTCCGAATGGCATTGGTGAAACTTCCCTTGGTATGACCAAAAAGCTCACTCTCCAGGAGGTTTTCCGGAATAGCCCCGCAGTTAACGGGGACAAAGGGGTTGTTCGAGCGATCGCTATTAAAATGAATGGCCTTGGCTACCAGCTCCTTACCCGTTCCGCTGTCCCCCGTGATGAGAATCGTTGACTTATACTTGGCTACCTTCCGGATGGTATCGAATATCTGCCTCATCCGTTCGTTCTTGCTGATGATATTCTCAAAGCTGTACTCCTTCTGGACCTCTTTCTTCAAAAAAAGGTTCTCACGCCTGAGCCGCTCCCGCTCTTCCGCCTTCTTCAAAGTGAGAATGATCTCATCGGGCTTGAAGGGTTTGGAGATGTAATCATAGGCCCCTAACTTCATGGCCTCGATAGCGGTGTCCAAGGTTCCATAGGCGGACATCATGATAATGGTTGCCTCACATCCCGCCTTCTGGGCCCCCTTTAAGAACTCCAAGCCATCCATCTCAGGCATCCGAATATCACACAAGACCGTGTCATAGGAGCCCGTATCGACCTTTTTCAGGCCGTCGATTCCATTATTGGCTGTTTCGACATCATATCCCCGTTTCTTTAGGATCACGGATAACATGTGTCGAAAACTCTCTTCATCATCGATTAAAAGGATTCTGCTGGTGGACATAGGTTCTCCTCAATATTTGGGTTAGACATCTTACCCACCTCCAGGGAGGGTAGCAAGATCGTAAAGGTAGATCCCCTCCCCACTTGGCTCTCCACCTTGATTTCGCCATTGAAGAACTCAATGATCCTCAGGGAGATGGATAACCCCAAGCCAGTCCCCTTGTCGGGGGGTTTGGTTGTAAAGAAAGGATCGAAGATCTTTTGTAGGTCCCCCTTCTTGATACCGCAGCCCGTGTCCGAGATGTTGATCCGTACCAAGCGATCCCCCTCATTGTATTTATCATAAATCAGGGGAAGGGGTTTGAATTTGCGAAGATGAGAGTAGTCGGATGTTTCGGGGTCCGACTTCCTCCTTCGGGGAACCATCGCTTCAAACTCCCCCTCCGGATCACCCCTGACCTCCGCTTCATCCGTTTCCACACTCAAGGTCCCTCCATCGGGCATGGCGTCCGCCGCGTTGAGGAAGAGGTTGATGAGAACCTGCTGGAGCTGGGATTCGTCAGCCCTAACCCGGGGAAGATTTGGTTTCAAATCGAGTTTCGTCTCGATCTGTTTAAAGGACTTCTGGTGAGATAGCAGCGACATGGTATTCTTTATGGTAGTGTTTACATCCAGTTCCTCAATCTCAAATTTAGTAGGCCTTGAAAAGTCCAGCAGTCCCCTAACAATGTGATTAATCCGGTCGATCTCCGTCTCGATGCGCCTCAAATAGCTCAATCCCTCCTCATGGCTATCCATGCCCTCCTGCAAGATCTTGGTGTATCCCAATATTGCGCCCAGCGGATTCCCGACTTCATGGGCCACCCCGGCGGCGAGCCTTCCGATGGAGGCAAGCTTCTCAGAAATGAGAAGGTCCTCTTGAGCTCGCTTCAACCTCTTATTGGTAATCTCCAGGTTGTGGATATGGTCTTCCAGTCTCCTCTTATTCTCCCCGAGCTTCTCCGCCATCTGGTTGAAGGATTCCATGAGTTGTCCGATTTCATTTTTGGCGGTGACATCGATCATCTGATCGAAGTCGCCGTCCCTGATCTTGCCCGTAATATTCACCAAATTCTTAATGGGGTTGACGATCACTCGAGAAAGCAGCAAGCTCCCGAAGACGATCAAAACCAAGGAGTCGATAATAATAAATAAAATCACTAACCTCTGGGATTCGAGGATGCTCACCATGACGTCAGCTAAGGAGAGGTTGACCCTCAGCCCTCCCACAACCTTACCCCCTATGAACAACGGGGAAAAAACGATCAATTCCTTGTAATTGTTGAATAAAATCCTCTTTTCCTTCTTCAACTCATGGAAGAACTCCTCGCCCAGAATAGCCCTCTTGAACTGCTGTGTCTCCAAATCCCTCCCGATCATCTCCTTGCGGCTGTGGGCCACAATACCAAAATCCCTATCCACAATTGCTACCGTTTTTAATCTCTCATCGGCGGCGTACCTCTCCACCAAGCCCTGAAGGGAAAGCCCGGCAAGGGAGGGATTTTCCTCCCCCTTGAACATGAACTCAATAGTTTTCTGGATTGAGCGGACAATAAACCGACTTCCCTCTACCTTCTGGTTGAGGATATTCCTCTCGTTGAGCTTCAACATGCTTATGCCGACCAGAAGGATTGCGGCAACAACGAGAAGGGTGATATTGAGGATGACCTCCATCCTCAATCCCACCGTCAATTTTCTAAACAACCAAAAATCCCTTACCATAGTGCCTTTTGGAATGACCCGTCTAAATCCGGAAATGGAGATACCAGCGTATCATTTCTCTTCCGAAAAAGAGATAAATGACCGCGCCTATGGAAAGGAATGGCCCAAAGGGGATGGCGTATTTGCTATCGGCCCCCGTGGCCACCATGAGGGCGATACCTACCATGGAACCGATGAGCGAACTAACCAAGATGGTGAACAACGTCGAGCTCCATCCCAAAAAGGCCCCGATCATAGCCAGGAGCTTGATGTCTCCTCCGCCCATTCCCTCTTTCTTCGTGACCCAGTAGAATAAGACGGCCACAGCATAGAGGAGTCCACCGCCGATGAATATTCCCAAAAGGGAATCGAGGGTGGCCATGTTGAGGGCCCCCTTGACCGTCTTGAAGACATAGAGGACGAGGAAATCATAGTGGCCTTCAACGGGCTTCATGAATGACGCCAGAAGCCCCAGGATGATCCCGGGTAAGCTAATTTTGTCAGGTATAATCCGGTGATCCAAATCGATGAAGCTAACCACGACCAGGGAAGAAATGAAGATGAAGTAGATAAAAAAGGAAGGAGAGAGGCCGAACTTGAGAATGAGAAAGGTGGAGAAGAGGGCCATCATCGTTTCAACCAGTGGATACCTCGGCGAAATTGAGGCATTACAATATCGACACCTCCCGCCGAGCAAAAAATAGCTGAGGATGGGGATATTATCATAGGCCTTGATGGCCGTCTTGCACTGAGGGCAGCTGGAAGATGGCGAGATGAGGGAGGTTCCCAGCGGAATCCGAAAGATACAGACATTGAGAAAGCTTCCCACAATAGCCCCGAAGAGGGAGGCAAAGATGTAAAGAAGAACGGGGTCCATCTCTCCTTTCCAGTATTATATCATCAGATATTATATCATAAGGAAGCCACTAAACATAGTGATCGCAATCCATGGATTGTAGCTATCATCATCTATTTCTGGAGTTTTAGGAGTTTTTGGAGAAGACCCTTGTCCCTGAGCGTAATTTGCTGGAGAAGTCGTTAACTCGGAACTGTCAATCTCAAATGCCTCAATTCAACCATCAATTTCAAATGTCAAATGCCAAAATTCAAATATCAAATGAAATTTCAACTTTAAATTTGTAATTTGGTATTTATTTGAGCTTTGCCTGCCCCGTGAAATGTCAGAGCTATTTCACCGGGGAGCTTTGACAGTTGGCATTTATTTCTAATTGGGGCTTTGTCATTTGGCATTATAATCGATGTTCTTTCTGCGTCGGATACCCATCATTCCATTATTCCAACATTCCATCAATCCATCGGCTGACTATTTCATCTGGGGCAAAGCCCCTGAGTTGCCATATAATCAACAGGTTACAAAAATGGGTGCTGGGAAACTCAGCAAGCTCCAGTCATCTATTTGCATATTGATTTCAAGCCTTTTTTGCCCTGTGGGAAAAAAGGGCTTTAGTCGAGATCGGGATAAAACCAATGGACTCGACCAAGCAGTCCGAATTATGGTGGGGGTTTTTTTTACAGAGAACCCTGATAAAAGGCGAGTAAATAGCGGCTTGGTTGTATGTTTTGAGCAATGATACCCCGGCCCCAGCGAAGCCCAAAGATCGCCTAGGACAAACCCATCACTTCCACTTGTCCGGCGGTTCCTTTTTTCCAGTAGCATCTATGGTAAGCCACCCAGCAGCCCCGCCATCCGTTCTAAACTGTCTGGTCCCAGCTTGTGGA
Source organism: Pseudomonadota bacterium (assembly GCA_030608745.1). Taxonomy (GTDB): domain Bacteria; phylum Desulfobacterota; class BSN033; order WVXP01. The sequence goes on from JAUWDQ010000135.1 coordinate 5,191, forward strand.
GTCGCCGTTGCGAGAAACCCCGATGCGTGGGCCGCAAGGGTAATCCTATAGTCCCCAGGTTCATAGGCGATGGCAGCTCCGGCATTACTCGGCCACCCGAAGGAGACGAGATCCTGCCTAATTATCGTATAGCTCCCGGTTTCCGCCCGAAGCTGCTCCTCCATGGCCCGGACGTCTTCCAGGGCCACCTTCGCATCAGAGCGCCTCGCCCTCCGTATATGGTTGGTATACATGGGGATGATGATGGCCGATAGAATCCCGATAATGGCCATGGTAATGATGAGCTCAGTGATGGTGAATCCTTTGCTCTTTTTTCCTCTCATTTTTCCCTTTCCGTTTCAATATCAATAATAAATTGAATGGAAAAAGGGCACGTACCTCCCTTTTTCCTGGAATGATGTGGTAAGAAATTGAAAGTTGAAATAAAGGAAGGGGCAAGCCTCAACTCGCCCCTTCCTTTATTCAGGACTTACTTCGGCAACCAGCCATTAACCCGTGCATTGGGAGAACTCCAAGCCCATGCAGTAAATACACCATTTGCAGCAACCCAAGCTCCTTCGCAATTCACCTGGACACCTGCCAGAACGGAGCCAATATCACCGGCAGCACCACCTACAGCTCTGACGGTATAGATCCCGTCGGCCGTACCACCAGTGGTACCATCAACCGTGCTGTACCACCATTTCCGACCTCCAGCAGCACCCAATGAATGCGGACACTGTACTCCCAAATTAGCCAAGATTGCCCCATCACCACTAGGAAGGGGGGGAGTTCCGAGATCAGCGGCAATGTTCGCCACCTCGTCCTTCAGGGCGCCCAAGGTGTCTGTGGCCTCCTGAAGCTTGGCCTTGTTCACGTTAGCATTGTACATGGGGATGGCGATAGCCGCCAAAATTCCGATGATCGCAACGACGATCATCAACTCAATCAGTGTAAAACCTTTTTTGTTCCTCAACATTTTCTGACCTCCTTAAAAAGATTTGATCTATTTTTCCCTTGCCCCAGAGAAATCTTCACCTCCTCTCTATAGATTTTTTGTATGTGCTGGATCTTCTTTCAGCATAATCCATGCCAAATTCCCTCTTCCCCTGGCCATTGCAATCGATAATCTATTGGAAATAAAGGGATTTATCACAATGCTATTTTTCCTTATAATATTTTTGAGAGCCATTGTCAAGTTTTTTCGGCCACCCCATGGACATTTTTTGTCGCTCGGTAACAATGTTTGACAATCATTGAGGGAGATAGCCCGGTTTCACCCTCGTGCCATCGGATCGCCATTGCCATTGGGTAATCACTCGATTGACCATGTCGACTTGGGGTGTGCATCGAATCCATCCTCCCCTGAGGCTTCGCCCCAAGGGGGCTCGAGCCCTTGCAATGACGCGACCATTATTCCTGGTCCGATAACGCCATTTCCCGTTGTCCGAAACTTGAACGCCGAGGATGCTGCGGATTTGATTGTGGTTGTTGCAAGGGGAGGGAAGACTGCCTTCTATCGAAACGTAGCTACTAATCTCGTCTTTTATGGCACCGATGGTATCCACCGCCTCTTGTACCCTCGTTTTTCTGACGTTGTCGGTATACATGGGGACGGCGATGGCGGATAAGATTCCAATGATTGTAACAACTATCAGGAGCTCGATGAGGGTAAATCCAAATTCCTTCTTCATGGAAGTCTTCCTGCACTCGAAGACATTCGTCCGTGTTTAGCATTATTCATGCCATCGTTGCGGTCTTCCCAATTCGGTCCTTTTCTCGTGGACTCCATTCACCTTGTCTCCTCCCCATTCTCCCTTCTCCATTCTTCCCTCTGACCTCTAACCTCTATCCTCTTCCCCCTTCATTCTCCATGCTCAATTCTTCAATTCCTCTTAGCCTCAGCCTTAACCTATCCTCTCCCCCCTTCATTC
>JAUWDQ010000283.1 GCA_030608745.1 Pseudomonadota bacterium
AGGATGATACCTCCTTGTAAATAGATTCCATAGAGATCCGTAACATGATTTTATTCACCTGACAAAAGACGGAATAGGTGGATGATGGACCCGCGGGAGAGGCTCATATTTGCCCTTGATGTCGAACATTTCACCGAAGCCCAAAGGCTCGTCGGCCTTTTGCGGGAGCACGTTGGCCTTTTCAAAGTGGGTAAGCAGCTCTTCACACACTCAGGGCCAAAAGTGATCGATATGATCCGCAGGAAGGGGGAAAGAGCCTTCCTGGACCTTAAATTCCATGACATCCCTCATACAGTGGTAAAAGCCGCCGAGGAGGCAGCTAAGCTCGGTTCAGCGATGTTCACTATTCATTCAATGGGTGGATATGAGATGATGAAAGGGGCGGTGGAATCCTCCAGAAACATTGCCAAACAATTCAATATACCAAAGCCCCTTATCTTGGCGGTAACTATCCTCACCAGCATGGACGAAACCATCCTCGAAGAAGTGGGTATCAAGACCCCACTTGAGCAACAAGTTGTGCGCCTGGCAACATTGGCCAAAAGGGCAGGAGTTCATGGAGTTGTGGCCTCTCCGCGGGAAATCAGGCTTATACGCGATCACTGTGGGGCAAATTTCCTCATCGTAACCCCAGGGGTAAGGCCTGCCTTTGTGGCCAAGGACGACCAGAAGAGGATCCTAACTCCTGGGGAAGCTATCAAGGCAGGAGCAGACTATATCGTCGTAGGCCGCCCCATTAAGGATGCTGATGACCCCGTAAAATCGGCGGACGCGATCGTCGAGGAAATATCGTGACCCAAATCATCCACGGAGCTCACCCTGTCTACGAAGCCCTAAAAGCCTACCGCAGCCCAATCAGAAGGATCATCATCTCACGACGGAGAAACCGGAGACCTCTGATGGAAATCCTCAGATTGGCCGAGGAAAGGGGGGTTTCCATCCAGTGGGTCGACAGGGATCACCTAAACCGTATGGCCAAAACGAGCTCTCACCAAGGTATTGTGGCCCAAATGGATGATTTCAAATATATTGAGCCCTCTGACATTGTCCATACGTGGAAGGCAACGGGCAAGAAGGCCTTTCTCCTCATCGTCGATGGCGTCGAGGATCCACAAAATCTGGGGGGATTGATCCGAACGGCAAATGCCCTCGGCGTTCACGGGGTCGTTATCCCAAAGGATAGGGCTACGTCTATTACCCCTATAGTCATAAAGGCATCTGTTGGAGCATCATTCCACACCCCCATCGCCCGGGCAACCAATATCGTCTCCTGCCTTGAATTTCTCAAAAAAAGGGGGATTTGGATCTTGGGCACTGATGCCGCGGCTGAACATCCGATCTACGATTGTGATTTGGATCTCGATGTGGCCATCGTCATCGGAAGTGAGGGAAAGGGGATTCGGTCTCTGGTCAAGAAGAAATGCGATTTCCTCGCCTCCATTCCCCTTTGCGGGGAAATCACTTCCCTCAACGCCTCCGTCGCTGGAGCGCTGGTGATGTACGAGGTTTTGAGGCAACGATCGCCTGGGAAGGGAACCCATGATTAAGCTGGACATTCCGGGAAGAAGAGTTTTTGAATTCGAGAACATCGTCCTCGATCTCAATGGTACTCTTTCCGTCGACGGGAAAATACACTCCAAGGCCAGGGATAAAATCAACGTGTTGGCCAAAAGGGCGAAAATCTATGTACTCACCGCGGACACCCGAGGCCGGGCAGAGCAAATTCTGGAGAAGCTCAAAGCGGAGACCATTCTCCTTTCGGGCGACAATACATCCCGGGAGAAGGTGGAATTTATCCAAGCAATAGGCGCAAACCGAACCGTTGCAATCGGCAACGGATATAACGATCACCTGATGGTCAAGGAGGCTGCCCTTGGGCTCTGCATCATCGGTAGAGAGGGGACCTCTGCCGAAACCGTTAAACGTTCCGATGTCGTCTTTCAAGACGTTCTGGACGCGTTGGATTTTCTGCTCAGGCCCTTGAGAAATAAGGCCACCTTACGGCAGTAATCCGCTTATTCATTTCCAAACCGTAGTTCTCGTGATGATCCATTCAGGAACGGTAGTGGGCGTTAATCTTGACGTAATCGGTAGAAAGGTCGCAGGTATAGATAGAGGTATGGGCATTCCCCTGATGGAGGCGGATGGTAATCGTAACCGTATCCCCCTTGAGCACCTGACCGGCTTCTTCCTGTAATGCCTCGTTTGTCTCCATCCCACCTAAGGCAACGGGAACGTGGTTTAAGAGAATATCGAAGGTATTGGGGTTTATGCGGACCCCCGAGCGCCCGATAGCGGCGGCAATCCTTCCCCAATTGGCATCCCCCCCAAAGAAGGCGGTTTTGACGAGACTGGAGTTGGCCACGCTTAATGCCACCTTCTTAGCATCGGCCTCGCTTCGCGCCCCCTCTACCCTCACCTCGATGAATTTCGTGGCCCCCTCCCCGTCCCTGATCACCATTTTGGCCAATTCAAGCAAAACTGCGGTAAGGAGGTCCTTGAAGGGAGGGTAATCAACGGATTTCAACGAAATGGCCCGATTTTTTGCCATTCCATTGGCCAAAACTAAGACGGTATCGTTGGTGCTTGTATCCCCATCCACCGTGATCCGGTTGAAGGTGGGCTCTATGGCGTCCAATAGTGCCCTCTGGAGGGCTGCCCTTTCAATGGCTGCGTCCGTCATCACAAAACAGAGCATCGTCGCCATATGGGGCATGATCATGCCGGCTCCCTTGGCAACCCCGCACATTCGAATTTCCTTTCCGCCGATGGAGCACTTCTCCATCTTCACCTTCGGGAATCTATCAGTAGTCATAATGGCTTCGGCGGCATCCAAAAGGGCACGGGAAGAGAGGTTATCAATGAGATTGGGAATTCGGGAGAGGATCTTATCGGTGGGAAAGGGTTTGCCGATAACCCCCGTTGAGGAAACCAATGCCAGCTCCCTTGGTATCCGAAGCGCCTCTGCCGTTGCATCGGTCATAGCCCGTGCATCCCGCATC
>JAUWDQ010000132.1 GCA_030608745.1 Pseudomonadota bacterium
GGGGAAACCCTTTCCTGCGCTATCGGCCAGGGATTTGTCCTGGTCACCCCACTCCAACTGCTGAACGCGATCTCCGCCATCGCAACCGAGGGAATCCTCTACCTTCCCCAACTCGTGGAGCGAATCGAAAGGGCAAATGGAAAGTTGTTGAAATCATACAAGCCTATTTCAATAGGCAAAATTCCCGTCTCCCCGGAGAACTTGATGATCATCCGAGAAGCCCTCTCTGGCGTAGTGAACGAGGCCCATGGAACCGGACGTGTTTCCCGAATCAAGGGTGTGACCGTATCGGGCAAGACGGGAACGGCCCAAGTCATCAGTTTGAAAGAAGGTGTGGCGGAAGAGGACGTCCCCTATAAACACCGTGACCACGCCTGGTTCGTGGCTTATGCTCCCATGGAGAACCCCATCATTTCGGTGGTGGTTCTGGTGGAACATGGAGGGCACGGCGCCTCCGCCTCTGCTCCTCTTGCCAGGAAGGTTATTCAAAAATATCTCAATATCCTCAAGGAGGAGGGGAAGTTTCCCCCTCTCATTGCGCGGGGAAGGGGAATGGATTCCCCCAATTCGAGGGATTTCATTCGATGATCGACCCCGGAGGTCTTGAAACATGATAGACCGAAGATTGCTCACCCACTTCGACTGGCCTTTGCTCATCCTCGTCCTTATCATCTCCTTTGTCGGGGTTTTCAACCTCTACAGCGCTACCTTTGGGGAAGTGGAATCCCATTTATACGCCAAACAGATCCTCTGGATAGGAATCGGTCTGGCTCTCGCCATCTTTATCACCGTCTTCGACTATCGATTTTACCGGGATTTCGCCTATATTTTCTATGGAATCTCCTTAATCCTGCTTATGGGAGTATTCATTTCCCATGCCATACATCCGGAAGTCTCCCGATGGATAAAGATAGGACCGTTTTTCCTCCAACCCGCTGAGCTGGCCAAGATCGCCATCATCCTCGCCTTGGCAAAATATTTCGATCGCTTCCCCAAAAAGGACGGGTATCGATTAAGGGAACTCATCCTCCCCTTTATCATCTTATTGGTTCCGTCCTTGATGGTTGCGAAGCAACCCGATTTGGGTACTGCGATCAGCCTCTTGCTCATCGGTTTTTCCATCGTCCTCTTTGTCAAGATCAAATGGAAATCCCTGGCGATCATGATCATCGGAGTGATCTCGATCCTCCCCTTTCTCTGGAATTTCCTGATGCCTTATCAGAAAAAAAGGGTGGTCACCTTCTTCAGGCCTGAGCTCGACCCACTGGGTGCCGGATATCACATTATCCAGTCGAAGATCGCCATTGGCTCAGGGGGGATCTTGGGAAAGGGATTTCTCAAGGGCACCCAATGCAAACTCCACTTCATCCCCGCCCAACACACCGATTTCGTCTTCTCGGTTTGGGCCGAAGAGTGGGGACTTGCGGGGGGACTCATCCTCTTAGCCCTCTATCTCTTTCTCATAGCCTGGGGGGCAAATATTAGCTTCAGATCCAAGGATCGATTCGGGGCCATTGTCGCCTTCGGTTTTGTCTCCATGGTCTTCTGGCATGTGATGATTAACATCGGCATGGCCTTGGGTATGATGCCCGTTGTGGGAATGCCGCTTCCCTTCATGAGTTATGGGGGATCGGCCGTCATATCCATGATGGCCGGGGTGGGCTTGCTGCTGAATATCAGCATGCGCCGGTATGTCTTCTAAGGGTTGCCCCTATGGGGAAGAGCTCTCATATCTTCTTATTCCGCGGTATCCCTCCGGACCTTAGCTCGGTCTTTTCCCCTGTTGGTCTCCATGGTATTGCACTGAGATAGCCTCTCCTTAAAATCCGCTGCCGAATTGGGGGGGCTGGCGACCATTTCCTCCAGGCTCTTGATGAGATGGAGGATGGAACGACCCTCCGATTCTTCCATTATCCTCAGGATTAATCTTTCAAGTAGATCGACCAGTCCCAAAAAATCCCTCTCCCTTGCATCCCTGAACCCCTCGGTCGAAGGTCCACTGAACAGTCGACAACCGCTGAAATCGATGATCTTCTGGATCTCCTTCATATCTTTGATGTTCCTGGCTGAGAGATCGATCTGAGCTATCCCATGGCTGTGAAGGTAATGCAATGTATCCACCAAGGTGAAGGCGATCCCGAGGATATCACGGGCCGAAAGAACTCTTCGGATATCCTCGAGGCTGGGGACTCTATAGTAATCCGAGACTATATAGGTCCTGTTATCCTCGCTAAACAGGTCATGTCTTTGCACTATCCCCCAGTGGTTCAACCGTTTTGTGACGATCTCCCTTTCCACTTCAATTTCTTGATCCTTTGAAAATTCCCTCAGCTCGTAGATCCCCTTGCCCACGATATCCGTGGCAACGTAATGATTATGCCTTCCATCCCAAAATAAAAAATCCTCTACCTTGTACCTGTTTCTCAGGAGCGTACCGACCTTCAATGGCTCTCGTTTAGAGCCTGTGTTGGTGGGACCGTTGATCTTTGTTCTCTTCCAGATGGTCCCACCGAAATTATCCTTGGCTCTCCCGATTCCAACCACCCTTTCGATAATTGCCTTCATAGCCTTTGGTCTCCCTGATGAATGAACTTTAGAGCACCTGCCCTTATTCAGCAATCTCCGTACCAACCCACGTGAAAATGTTCGAAGGAGAGTTGATTATAAGATATTGATTTTATTAATGATTTTTAATTGGTGATTTCGTGCGGGATTGATTTCGGGGATTCATCGAGGGGAACTATGCGAAAATCGAATGCTGCTATTCGGTTTTAGGAGAGACCATATTTCTTCATTTTTTCGTAAAGGGTGGAGTATGCGATGCCCAAAACCCGGGCGGCGGCGCTCTTATTTCCGCCCTGGGCCTTCAGGGTCTTCATGATGGCCGCCTTCTCGATCTCCTCCAATGTCTTCCCGATCAGAGAATCAAGGGAGGGCGCTCGCGGTCTCCCCTCGGAGGAGAGGGGCATGATGAAATCCCGGAGTTGAAGGACCTCGTCACTTCCAATGGCCATGGCCCTGGTGATGACATTCTTCAGCTCCCTTACATTCCCCGGCCAATGGTAGTGTCTCAAGATCTCAAGGGCCTCTGCGGAAACCGCCACATCCCCCCCACTGCGATACTGCTCACTGAGTTCCCTCGCGAATTGCTGAGCGAGCAGCGGAATATCCTCCCCCTTTTCCCTTAACAGGGGGAGATGAATCTTCACCACAGAGATCCGGTAGAAGAGATCCTCCCTGAAACGACCCTCTTGGACCTCGGAAGCCAAATCCCTATTGGTGGCCGCAATAACCCTTACATTCACCTGAAATACCTCATTACCGCCCACCCTTCTCACCTCTCGCTGTTCCAGGACCCTGAGGAGTTTTGGCTGCATTTCCAAGCCCAGTTCACCTATTTCGTCGATGAAGATCGTCCCCCCATTGGCCATCTCGAAGGCCCCCCTGCGGGCTTGGGTTGCCCCGGTGAAGGCCCCCTTTTCATGTCCAAAGAGCTCGCTTTCGATGAGGCTCTTGGATATGGAGCCGCAATCGATGACCACAAAGGGGCCCTTCGCCCTCTGGCTACGGGAGTGAATCGCCCGGGCCACCAACTCCTTGCCGGTCCCCGTTTCGCCCTCTATGATCACGGTAATATCAGTAGGGGAAATTTTTTTCAGCATGGTGAAAATGCGCTTCATCTCAACGCTGCCTCCAAAAACATCCCCAAAATAATGCTCTTGGGATGGGGGAATCTCTACCCTCTCCTCAAGGGGAACGAACTGGAGCCGGGTGTTGCCCAAGCCAATAATTGATCCATACTCGAGATAGGCCTCCTTGATGAGAATCCCGCTGAGGTAGGTTCCATTTGTGCTCCCTAAGTCCCTCAAAACATACCCTTCCTCCGTTTCCTCAACAACGGCGTGATGCCGGGATACGGTGGGATCGGGGAGGATACAATGGTTATCCCCCTGAGAGCCAACGGTCACCTCCTTTCCCTCGATGGCAAAGGTCTTTTGGAGGTCCGTTCCTGAAACAACCACGAGTTTTCCACTTCGAAGAGGGAATTCCTTACCCCCTTGAGCGGGAATTCTCTTGGTAGGCTTGCCTTTTTTTGATTTTGCCGTCATAATTATTGAGTCATACCATTCCAAAATCCCCTTATAAGCTATCATCAGGGGATTGAAAAGTCAATTTGGCCCTTCCTGAAGGGGCGCGATAGTGCGGGATTGCTCGATGATCTCTCTCCGGGGAATGGGGCCTCGAAATCCCAGGAAAAATACCTGAAATTCCATGAAAAAAAAGGTTGGCAACTATCAAATTTTTGAGGAACTCGGCAAGGGGGGAATGTCCACGGTCTATTTGGCGATTCAGAAATCCCTGGACAGAAGGGTTGCAATCAAGGAGTTGCTTCCTTCCCTCAAGACGGATACCGAGATGGTGGAGCGCTTCAAAAGGGAGGCAAAGGCCTCCGCCTCAATGGCCCATGAGGGAATTGTCAATATCTTCGACTTCTGGCATGACCGGGGGTCTTACTACCTGGCCATGGAGTACCTCGATGGCAAGGATTTAGGGGAAGTGGTAGAGACAATGGGAGCCGTTCCCATCGAGGCGACAGTGACCATAGTGTCTAAAGCCGCCGATGCTTTGCACTACGCGCATCAAAGGGGCATTATCCACCGGGATGTCAAATCGGGAAATATCTTCATCACCGAAAAGGGAGAGGTGAAGCTGACCGACTTCGGCATCGCCTATGTTCCGGGGAAAAGCCCCTTGACACAGCCTGGAATTGCCATTGGGACGCCCGAATATATGTCCCCCGAACAAATCAGAGGGGAAAAGGCAAACCCACGGTCGGATATCTTTTCCCTCGGAGTCGTCCTCTACGAAATGCTTACGGGGAAAAGGCCCTTCGGAGAAGATGGAGATGAAGAGGTTATCGCCAGCGTGCTCGGTAAGAAACCGAAGGGCCCGAGGAAAGTGAACAGAAAAGTCCCATGGAGACTCCATTGGCTAACCATGAAGTGTTTGCGGAAGAAGCCCGAAAAACGTTTCCAGACCATGGAAGATCTGACGATCTCATTGGAACGATTTCTCCCCAAAAAGAGCGAGGATCGGACTCGCGCTTATTCATCATTTTTGGAGACGATCTTTCCCCGCGAAGGGGTGGATGGGCAAAAACCCGCTCAATTTCGGCGGAAAAAGTGGATATCTTTCGGTTATGCCCTCATAGTCATAATTCTCATTGCCCTGGTTTCTGCGTATATGATATATCGATATCATAGGACATTCGACTTCTCCGGCCTCCTGCCCAAGGGCCTGAAGGAGAAAATAGCATCCTATACCGATAAGGGCCAAAGGTATGGCTTCGTAAAAATCATCGCCTATCCCTGGGCAAAGGTCTCCATAGATGGAAAATACGTGGATACGACTCCTATAGCTGGCCCATTAAGGCTGAAACCAGGGGAACATACCCTCTCCTTTTCCCATAGCAAATTCAAATCTAAGACAATAAAAATCATCCTTAAACCAGGAGAAACGCGGTTCATTTCGGTGAGATTGGGATCCTGAAGCTTCCGTTGGGATTTCGGAGGGAGAAGGTGTACAAACAATTCATTTTTCTCATCACCCTGTTCCACTTGGCGGGTTCCGTTGGTTGGTCCATGACCTACCACGCCTTAAGACCAGGCGAAACGGTGGCTGATGTTGCCAAGGCCTACTACGGAGATCGGGATAAGGCGATCCTCCTGTTAAAGTACAATCGTATTCCCGATCCGAAGAAGATCTCCCCTGGAACCAGGATCGCTATTCCCAAAATCATTCGATATACCATAAAGAAGGGGGATACCCTGGCCACAATAGCCCATAGATTCCTGGGGGATCGTCGACGATACCTGGTCCTGGCCTCCATAAACCATCTCGACTCGCCCGAGGCCATCAGCATCGGAAAGACCATAAAAATCCCCATTGAAATCCCGCACATCGTCAAAAAGGGGGAATCCTTGGCCATGATCGCCAATCGATATTATGGGGACCCAAATAGGTTCAGCCTCATAGCATCTTATAACTTTATATCGGACCCCCAGGCGATAAAACCGGGAACCGAAATCCTCATTCCCATTATCAACCTCGAGATTGGGGAAAAATCCACTCCAATGAACGAATCCCAAAAGCCCCCTCTGCTCCCGGAGGAGCAACTGGGGTTCCCTTGGCTGGAAAGGGGTATTCACCTGTACTTTGCGGGGGATTATCGATCGGCCTTGCAAAACCTGATGGAGGCCCTCAAAAAGGGCCTAAAGAGGAAGGATGATATCGCTAAGTCTTACCGATTTCGCGCCTACTGCCATATCGCCTTGGGGGAGAGGGATTTGGGCAAGAGGGCCTTCAAAAAGGCACTGGCTCTTCATCCGGGACTTAAGCTGAACCCAACCTATATATCTCCAAAGATTATGAAGGTATTTAAGGAGGCTCAAAGAGAAAGGAAGAGGTAGCCCTCTACCGCCCTAGAAGGGAACGTCATCTTCTTGATCGGCGCCCGCATCAGTTGATTCCTCGAAAGCCGGCATTTCGCCCTCTACGGCCTTTTGATCGCCAGGGCTTCCCAACATCTGCATGGTTGTGGCGACGATCTCCGTTGTCCACCGTTTGTTTCCATCCCGGTCATCCCATGAACGGGTTTGCAGCCTCCCCTCGATGTAGATCTGTTTTCCCTTATTGAGATACTCCCCGCAGATTTCGGCAAGACGTCCGAAGGCGACTACCCGGTGCCATTCCGTCCGAGCTTGCTTCTCCCCTTCCTTGGTCTTGATGTTCTGAGTGGTGGCCATTCTGAAGTTGGCTACCGCCGTTCCCGTATTGAGATACCTCACCTCCGGGTCAGCCCCCAGATTACCGACAAGGATTACCTTATTGATGCCGGCCATATTTCCCTCCAAAAGGTTCGATGGATTTCCCCATACATTAGCACGCATCGTCTCCTTTTTCAATAAAAATGTGCGAGGAGTTTCCGGACTTTTGGGCTCTTCCCAACGCCCGATCGCCCGAATTCCTTTGAGCCACCCAAATGGCAATTCCAAATGTCAAAATTCAAATGTCAAATAAAATCCCAATGCTTAAATGTCAAAACTCTTAATTTCGCTCAATAGTTATTACGGAGAGCAATAAATAGTTTGCATTTTAGATTGCTGCATATCGAACGTGTTTCTCTTTAAAGTATTGTTTAACAATATGGGGTTTTCGTTGGCGACTGCGGAGATAGCTTCGCACATTGGTGACCATTTCATGTTGGTTTGGCGCACGC
>JAUWDQ010000288.1 GCA_030608745.1 Pseudomonadota bacterium
TTGCTTCATGTTCATCTGGCCAAAGTTCAGGGGGCTGCTCGTATCGTGGCAACGGATATTGTGGAAAAGCGTCTGGATGCCGCCCGACAATTGGGGGCCGATGTGGTTCTCGATGCAAGAGAGGACCTCTCCTCTCGGCTCAGGGGGGTCAATGATGGATGGCTGGCCGATCTAGTTCTGGTCTGCACTGGGGTGAGATCTGCTCAGATTCAGGGTATGGAATCGGTCGAAAGAGGAGGCACGGTACTCTTTTTTGCACCGACAGATCCTGGTGTAACGGTTCCCCTTTCCATCAATGATCTTTTCTTTCGAAACGATATCACACTCGCAACCTCTTACGCGGGAAGTCCGGGAGACCATGTGGAAGCCCTTGAGCTGATTCGATTGCGGCGGTTGCGTGTTAAAGAGATGATTACTCACCGGTTTGGTTTGGCGGAAATCGGGGAAGCCTTCAGATTGGTTGCCGAGGCCAGGGATTCCATCAAGGTGATCATTGAGCCACAGAGGTAGCGGAAACGTTTCCGTTGCTGGTCTTTTATTCCCCGGTTTCTTGAGGAATGGAGAGATCACCGGAAATTAAGTTGCAATGTAGATTCCAAAAGGAGGATGTTATCATGGATTGGGGAATGCAAAATCGTCTATCTCGGCTGATTCAATCAGACGGCCGCTGTTTCTTTTTGCCTATCGATCATGGCTATTTTCAGGGTCCCACCCGAAAGCTGGAAAAACCGGGCGAGACCATCAAGCCCCTCATTCCTTATGCCGATGGTCTTTTTGTGACGCGAGGGGTGTTACGTTCCTGTGTTAATCCAAGGACCAGTCCGCCCATTATTCTGAGAGTCTCCGGTGGAACCAGCATCGTCGGAAAGGACCTTTCCCACGAGGGAATCACCACGTCCATCCAAGAGGTCCTCCGCCTCAATGTGGCCGCTGTTGGCATGTCGATCTTTGTGGGAAGCGAGTATGAGCACGACTCCCTTCTAAATCTGGGAAAACTGGTGGATGAGTGTGAAGACTATGGGATCCCGGTCATGGCCGTTACGGCTGTTGGAAAAGAGCTGGAAAAGAGAGATGCACGTTACCTCGGGCTGTGCTGCCGGATCGCAGCTGAATTAGGGGTTCAAGTGGTTAAGACCTACTGGTGCGAAAATTTTGAGAAGGTTGTTAATGGCTGCCCTGTGCCTGTAGTTATGGCGGGCGGACCCAAGTGTGAGACAGAACGTGAGGTTTTTGAATTCGTCTACGATGGTGTGCAGAAAGGGGCCATCGGCCTAAATCTGGGAAGAAATGTCTGGCAGCACGAGCACCCGGTAGCCATGATGAAAGCCCTCCGGGCCATCATTCATGAAAATGCCTCTGTTGAGGAGGCGAGTGATCTGTTCAATTCCCTTAGGGGCGAATGAACTCAGCCTCCAATGGGGAAAAACTCCAAAGAATCCCTAAAGGCTCATGTGGGCTGATATGGAGAATGGTTCAATGTCCTGGGACAATCCCTTTCCCTTCTAATACCAGTGGCCCTCACGCTGGGATTTGATCTGTTCTATACCCTTTAATCCTTCGGAATATCCATTTTTCAATGGCTTCCTCTGTCAACCCGCGTATCCTCTTCCTCAGATTGCCAAGGGGAATTTCCGCCCTTGCCGCTGACCTATGCCCTCCAGCGTTGCCCAAATCCCCGAAGAGTTTCGAAGCCATCTTTCCCGTATCCTTACGGTATCCGTCGCTTCGTAAGATGATCACCAGATTATCATCGACCACGGATGATACGACGGTCGAGGAGATATTGTTCACCCTCAATAGAAAATCGGCCAGCTGAACGCAGACATCCGGGTTGTCAATCTCACCCATGTGAACGAAGATCTTGTCTTTAAAGACCTTCATCCTCTCGAAGGCCATTTTAAAATAGTTGAGGATTTCAGGGGAGAATTCGGAAAGCTCGATCTTACGGAGCACGTTTTTATTTGCCCTTGGAAAGAGATAGCGGAAGGCCCACACATCCTCCGGTCGGGTATCCCGTTCGAAATTGTTGGTATCCGTCTTAATGCCGTATAGCAGTGCTGTTGAAAGCCTGGTTGTGGGTTTGATTCGGGCGGCATTGAGGTATTCGGTCATGATGGTGGAGGTTGAGCCATAGCTGGGACGGATGTCCTTAAAGGAAGCGCTATAGCCTTTGGTGATGGGGTGGTGGTCGATGATTACATCGAAGTGATGGTTCTCAAGGATCTCGAAGTGGGTGGGTTGCCCATCCAGAATAGCCGTTCGATTGAACTCGCTAAGATCAATTTCCTCAATCCTCTCCATGGGGATGCTGAGAAGTTTGATCAAGGCGATGTTCTCTTGCCGGGTAATTTCACCAACATAGGCCGTCGTGGCGTATTTTATGGATTTCAGAAGCAAGGTCTTTAACGCGAGACTGCTGGCGATGGAATCGGGGTCGGGCTTGATGAGTGTGAGCAGCCGGTCCTCGGAGGAGAAGATCTCCCTTAATTCATTTAGTTGCACGCGGGTTGATTTGAGATCCGGAAATCCGGACAATTCCCTCATCTTGACCCTTTCATCCCTCATCTTCCTTGCATCTCCTCGGAGTAACCCCTTGAAAATTCAGATAATCTTGCCTTCATACCCTCATCTTCAAATCGAAGCCACGAAACTCGGCCGCATTAATGGGCTTCTCCCCTTAGAGTTTCCTCGGTCCTTCATGTCCCCCTTCAGAGGGATACCAAAACCTTCCCAGGTTTGACGGATTTTATAGCGATTCTATCTTGACGGCTTCGTAAAAAGTCAAAATTCGATGGCAAAGTAAAAAGCTCCAAATTCAAGGCGCGCAAATCCTGAGGAATGAGGCGTACTTACAGTACGCTGCAGTGACGAAGGATGCAGTGCAACGCAGAAGTTGGACTTTTTA
>JAUWDQ010000312.1 GCA_030608745.1 Pseudomonadota bacterium
AAAAGTCAAAATTCGATGGCAAAGTAAAAAGCTCCAAATTCAAGGCGCGCAAATCCTGAGGAATGAGGCGTACTTACAGTACGCTGCAGTGACGAAGGATGCAGTGCAACGCAGAAGTTGGACTTTTTACGAAGCCATCAAAGTTCGCTTTATTACTTGTTAGAATGTGCAGGGCCCTAACCGCATGACTGCAGCACCGCAGCACTGCAACACTCTATAATTTGGCGCTCAGAGCTCCTTTTCATAGTTTTAGAGATCTCAACATTTGAACGAAGGGGTGGAAAAAGTCTCTCATGAACCCATCAGGATCATGGAGGTCAAAGCGAACGGTTCTTAACCTTTGAGATGGTGATGCGATGAAGATGCAAAAGTCCATTCAACTCTTCGAAGAGGCAGAGAAGTACCTTTGCGGCGGGGTAAATAGCCCGGTAAGGGCTTTTAAGGCGGTGGGGATGACTCCCCTGTTTATCGAGCGCGCCCATGGTTCGAAGATCTACGATGTCGATGGCAACGAATACATCGATTACGTTGGATCATGGGGCCCGATGATCTTGGGACATGCCCACCCCGAGGTGGTTTCCGGTTTAAAGAGGGCAGCGGAACGGGGGACCAGCTATGGAGCGCCCACGGAGCTGGAGGTGGAGTTGGCAAAAGAGGTGAGAAAGGCCTTTCCGTCAATGGAGCAGGTGAGGATGGTTAGTTCAGGGACGGAGGCTGCTATGGCTGCTATCCGTCTGGCAAGGGGTTACACGGGGAGGGACAAAATCATTAAGTTCGAGGGATGCTACCATGGCCACGCCGATAGCCTCTTGGTGAAGGCGGGCTCTGGGGGCCACAACGCTCGGGATTCCGGATAGCAAGGGGGTTCCAGGGGATTTTGCACAAAATACCCTTACGGCAACCTTCAACGACCTCCAATCCGTTGAAAGGGTAATCGAGGCCCACGGGGAGGAGATCGCCTGTATCATCATTGAGCCCATTGCCGGAAATATGGGGGTTATCCCACCGGAGGAGGGTTTTTTGGAGGGGCTGAGGGCCATATGCGATGACAAGGGAATCGTCCTCATCTTCGATGAGGTGATAACTGGGTTCAGGGTTTCCTATGGGGGGGCTCAAGCCCTCTATGAGGTGAGGCCGGACTTGACGTGTTTGGGAAAAGTGATCGGAGGGGGATTGCCGGTGGGGGCCTTTGGGGGGAGGAAGGAGATCATGGAGAGGCTCGCCCCATCCGGCGATGTCTATCAGGCAGGAACCCTTTCAGGTAATCCCCTCGCCATGACCGCGGGGTTGATAACCCTCCGAATCTTGCAGCAGGAGGGGGTTTATGAAGAATTGGCGCAAAAATCCGACTTCCTGTGCAGGGGAGTTCGGGAGATCGCAGAAGAGGGGACGCTCCCTTTTACGTGTAATCAGGCGGGAGCAATGCTCACGTTTTTCTTCACGGAAGGACCGGTGAGAGATTTTCCCGCGGCCAAAAGGAGCGATACAGACCTCTTCAGCCGATTCTTTTCGGGCATGCTCAATCGGTCCATTTACATTGCCCCTTCTCAATTCGAAGCCCTCTTTCTCTCCCTGGCTCACACGGAGGATGATCTCGGGAGAACCTTGGAGGCCTGCCGGGCGGTGTTTCGTGAAATGTCCCCTTGAAACACGCCCTGGATGGGCTATTCCGCGGAGCCTTCCCTCTTGGCCTTTTCGATCAGATCCACGAGGCTCTGAATCTTCGGCTTTGGGGGGACAAATATTCTCTTCAGTTCTTCCTTGGAGTAATGGTCTTCCAGAAACTTACTGATATCCATCTGCATCTGCCAACAACCGACTATCAATCTGCAGGGAAGCATGTTATTCTCGAAACGGCAGAACCTAAAATTGACCTCGCCGCCCACTCTGGGACATCGGATCGTTTTGTCGTCGTGCTCCTCGATCAATCTGTTTACCTCCCCTGGTAAATGGCGTGCACTCACAGGATTGACTTGAGCCTGCGAGTGCACCGCTAAAAAACTAAGCCACCTGATATCCTCTCACCATTTTCGGGGGACTGTGCATGCCTTCCAGGACCTCAAGGCCCTACTCGATCTCCTCATCGGGAAGTGCGTAGTCTACCAATTTTCCTGAGAAGGATGCGTCAAAGCCCAGCGGATCTATCAATCCATGGCCGCTCCTGGTTTAGGGAACCTTGGGCAGTTCAGCCTGTGCCTTCTTTACCTCTTCCTCAGGATAAGCAAAATCTTGGAGTTTACCCGACAGGTAGGCATCATAGGCGGCAAGGTCGAAGTGCCCATGTCCACTGTGAGCTATCAGGATTGTTTTGGCTTCACCAGATTCTTTACACTTAAGGGCTTCATCCATAGCTACCTTGAGGTTGTGGCATGGCTCGGGACCGCTGATAATGCCCTCAATGCGAGCAAACTTTACCCCGGCCTCAAAGACGGCAGTCTGAGGCACAGCTACGGCTTCAACCAAGCCTAGCTTGTGGAGGTGGCATATGATGGGTGCCATCCCATGATAGCGCAGTCC
>JAUWDQ010000222.1 GCA_030608745.1 Pseudomonadota bacterium
ACCTGGGATTCACGATGGTATGCCAGCAGGAGTTTCCCCCAGTTGTTGGAAGAGGATATTCGAATTCGCGATTTTCTCAAAGAAAGACTCTACCATGCAGGGGTCTCCAAGATTGAAATCGAAAGGGCTGCCGATAAGGGAAAAAAGGCAAAAATCAATATTTTTACGGCCCGCCCCGGAATTATCATCGGAAAAAAAGGGGTCGAAGTGGAGAATTTGAGGAGGGAGCTTCAAAGGAAGACCCAAAAGGAGATGATTATCAACATCAAGGAGATCAAGAAGGCTGAAATGGACGCTCAACTCGTGGCGGAAAACGTGGCCCTTCAACTGCAAAGAAGGGTTTCATTTCGCAGAGCCATGAAAAGGGCGGTGACATCGGCCCTTAAGGTGGGAGCAAAGGGAATCAGAATCGCTTGTGCTGGGAGGCTTGGAGGGGCAGAGATGGCTCGAAGGGAATGGTACAGGGAGGGACGGGTTCCCCTTCATACACTTCGGGCGGATATCGATTACGGGTTTGCAGAATCGAAGACGACATACGGAGTCATCGGCGTCAAGGTTTGGATATTCAAAGGCGAGGTCTTTGGTTCTGGGGAAGAAGAACCAACAACGGCGTAATTTCATTAAGGGGAAGATGAACTGCGATGTTAATGCCCAAAAAGGTTAAATACAGGAAGATGCAAAAAGGGAGGATGAAGGGGAGGTCTCCTCGAGGAAGTAGCATCAATTTTGGCGACTATGCACTCCAGGCGACCCAGTGTGGGTGGGTAACAACACGGCAAATAGAAGCCGCCCGTATCGCAATAACGCGATTCGTTAAAAGGACGGGGAAAGTGTGGATTCGAGTCTTCCCCGATAAGCCCATCACCAAGAAGCCCGCGGAGACCAGGATGGGGAAGGGAAAGGGGGCTCCTGAGGACTGGGTAGTGGTGATTAGACCAGGGCGCATCCTTTATGAAATGGAGGGCGTTGCGGAGGATAGAGCGAAGGAGGCCTTTCGGCTGGCCTCCCAGAAACTCCCCATAGCTACCCGATTTATCAGCCGAGGAAAGGGCCATGAAGGCTAGTCAATTAAGGGATAAGAGCGATAGCGAACTGATCGAACAGGAGAGGGATCTGAGGGAGGAGCTATTCAATTTGAGGTTCCAGCATTCGACGGGTCAACTAGAAAATACCATGGCCATCGTTCGGGTTAAGAAAGACATCGCTCGGGTGAAGACCCTCCTCAGAGAGAGGACTTTGGGAGGGGAGGGAAAACCCGAGGCCTCGGATGTCCCTACGGATAGTTGATCATATGTGGGGTTAACCAAATGAAGGAGAGGGGTATTCGGAAGACATTGATCGGTATCGTATGCAGCGACAAAATGGACAAAACCGTGGTGGTCAGGACAGAACGGTTGGTCAAACATCCCCGCTATAAGAAATATGTGAAGAAGGGGGCGAAGTATAAAGCCCATGATGAGAAGAATGAGTGCCATACAGGCGATACCGTATCGATCATTGAAACTCGTCCACTGAGTCGAGAGAAGAGGTGGAGGGTTAAGGAAATCATCAAGAGAGCCATGTGAACCCTGCTTATGGAACGGCGAGGCATAGATGATTCAGATGCAGACTATTCTCGATGTTGCGGACAATTCGGGTGCCAAGAAAGTGGGTTGCATAAAAATTCTCGGCGGAACGAGGAGAAGGTACGCCAGCCTCGGGGATGTAATTGTGGTATCCGTTAAAGATGCCATCCCCAATTCCAAGATCAGAAAGGGAGAGGTGGTGAGGGCGGTGATCGTGCGCACCAGGAAAGAAGTGGGACGACCGGACGGATCTTTCATCAAATTTGACGATAATTCCGCCGTTTTGATCAATCCCCAAGGAGATCCTATCGGAACTCGAATTTTCGGTCCTGTGGCACGGGAGTTAAGGGCCAAGAGATTTATGAAGATCGTATCATTGGCCCCCGAAGTTTTGTGACGGGGGAAGACGGAAGGAATGATGAGAGGCAGATTTTCCTTGAAAAAGAACGATTTAGTAATGGTTATAGCGGGGAGGGAAAAGGGCAAGAGCGGTCGTATTTTGAAGGTATTTCCCCAGAAAAATCGAGCCCTTATTGAAAAGATCAATTTTATCAAGAGGCATACTCGTCCTGGTGGGCAGACAAGACAAGGAGGAATCGTCGAGAAAGAAGCTCCCATTCACGTCTCCAATGTGATGGTCATCTGTGAAAAGTGTAACCTTCCCATTCGGGTTGGGAAGAAGATCTTGGATGATGGGAGAAAAGTCCGGATATGCAAGAAGTGTGGAGAATTATTGGATAAATAGTCATTAGGCGGAATCTTTGATGGGAGGATGCATTGGGGATTTTAAGGGAAAAGTATGAGAGGGAGATCATCCCCCAGTTAATGAAGCGGTTTGGATACAAGAACATTATGCAAGCGCCCAAGCTGAAGAGGATCGTCATCAATATGGGACTGGGAGAGGCCATACAGAACATCAAGGTATTGGATTCCGCCGTTGAGGAAATTAGCCTAATAACCGGCCAAAGGCCAGTTATTACCAAGGCGAGGAAATCCATTGCTCAATTTAAGCTCAGGAAGGGGATGCCAATCGGTTGTATGGTTACCCTGAGGAGAGATCGGATGTACGAATTCTTCAATCGGTTGATGAATATCGCCCTCCCCCGGGTAAGGGATTTCAGAGGTGTCTCCGGGAAATCCTTTGACGGAAGGGGTAACTATGCCCTCGGAATCCGGGAGCAGCTCATCTTTCCGGAAATTGACTACGATAAGATCGATAAGGTAAAGGGAATGAACATCATCATCGTTACCACGGCCAAAACTGACGAGGAAGGAAAGGAGCTGCTGAGATTGTTGGGCATGCCCTTTAGAAATTGATAGGGATAGTTTACGGAGGGAACATTGGCGAAAAGGGCGTTGGTAGAGAAGGCCAAAAGGCCGAAAAAATTTAAGGTAAGAGAGTATAATCGGTGCCCGCTATGCGGCAGACCACGGGCATTTTATCGAAAATTTAATATGTGTCGAATATGCCTGAGAAAATACGCCTTGAAGGGGGAGATCCCAGGAATGATCAAATCAAGCTGGTAACCGAAAGATCGAAAGGCAGGAGGGAGAGGGGGTCAAGTATGTCCGTAACGGATCCTTTGGCTGATATGTTAACGCGGATTCGAAATGCCAGTTCGGCGAGACACGATAAAGTAGATATCCCTGCTTCCCGCCTTAAGGAGGCTATAGCTAAGATCCTCAAGGATGAAGGCTATATCAAGAACTTTAAGGTAATCGCGGATGAGAGGAAGCATGGCATCTTAAGGATTTTCCTCAAATATGACGCCGACCGCAGAGGGATCATCAAATTAAAACGGGTTAGTAAACCCAGTAGAAGGGTATACGTAGGGAGGGATGAGATTCCATCCGTGTTGAAAGGATTAGGGATTTCAATCCTTTCCACTTCAAAGGGCGTCTTTACCGATAAGGAGGCCAGAAGGGCCAATGTGGGGGGCGAAGTCCTCTGCTATATCTGGTAATGAGCGGGAGATACCGTGTCTCGAATTGGCAAGGTTCCCATTCCTATTCCAAAGGACGTGAAGGTCAAACTAACCGATTCGATCCTGGAGGCCGTAGGGCCCACGGGTCGGCTGACCCATCGGATTCCACCGGAAATCCAGATCTCCATCGAGCCCGAACAGATAGTGGTGAAGAGGCCTAATGACCATCGCACGACCCGGTGCTTGCATGGGTTGACCAGGGCCTTGATTGCCAATATGATTACTGGAGTGACACAGGGTTTCGAGAAAAGGCTGGAAATCCAGGGAATTGGATATCGGGCTGACCCGCAGGGAAACGTCCTCCGATTGACCCTTGGTTTTTCACATCCTGTATTGTTTCCTCTACCCGAAGGGGTTAAGGTTGAAGTTGAAAGGCAGACCAGCATAAAGGTAAAGGGCATCGATAAGCAATTGGTGGGCTCTGTGGCTGCCCAAATTAGATCCCTTAAGCCACCCGAACCATACAAGGGCAAGGGAATTCGTTACGTCGGTGAATACGTGAAACTGAAGGTGGGCAAGACAAAGGCCTAGAGGGAGTTGGAGTGGTTACCGTTAATCGGAAGGTTGAGGCTCGTGTGAGGAGAAGAAAAAGGGTGAGAAAGAGGGTTAAGGGGACTCCTGAGCGCCCAAGACTCAGCGTTTTCCGGAGCCTGAGGCATACCTATGCCCAGGTAATTGTGGATACCACGGGACAGACGACACCGGACCCTACCTCGTCACCGCCGACGATGTCCCCGACCCGGAAAACCTGCGGCTGTGGCTGAAGGTGAACGGCGAGACCAAACAGGAGGGAAGCACCTCTAAGTATATTTTCAGCCTGGCCACGGTCATCAGCTATG
>JAUWDQ010000106.1 GCA_030608745.1 Pseudomonadota bacterium
CAGCCTCTCGTTCTTCACCCGGACGATATGTTCCCCCACCGGTAGCTCAAGGGGTTTTAAGGGTGTCGTTCCCATGTGTTTTCCATCGACATACACATCGGCCCATGGGGTGACTTTGATCTTCAGCTTTCCCTTTATTTCTCCCGTGATATCGATATCGATGCTCTTTCTCGTGACTTTATCCGCCACGATTTTAACAGTTATCTGTTTCTCAATCTTTAGACGGGGATTCTTCAGGATGAGCTTGTGGGTACCTTCTTGAAATCGGATATTTGCCAGGGGGGTAGTCCCGATCTCCTTACCCATGTAATAGACAAATGTCCAGGGAGAACTCGAGAGGTTCAGCTTCCCAAAGGCCTTTTGTAGCTTCACCTTTGGTAGATCCAGTGGCCCGGAATCCCTTAAACTCACCTCACCTTCCCAAGCCTTATATCCCTTCTTCTTCAACTTCACCTTGTACTTACCCGGGGAAAGGCGCGAAAGGCGAGTCGGCGTTTTTAGAGCCATGTCTTTACCATTCAGATAGACCTTGGCGCCCGGCGGCTCGGAGGAGACCCGAATTTCTCCGAACAGTGGTTTCAGGGCAACCTGTACCTCCTTCCTCTCACCCGGCTCCAACGTTACGGTTTGAACCGCGCTCCTATATCCCTTCTTTTTAACTGTGATTTTATGAGCATCGTCTGCTGAGATATCGGGAATCTCAACGGGAGTTGAACCACGAACTTTCTTGTCATCGAGAAAGACTGAGGCACCAGGGGGCGTCGACCTCACAACGATAGTGGTCAGAAGCCTCTCCAACGAAGCCTGTAAGGTCACGGATTTATCATCCTCCGGCTCCACCGTCTTCACCCACGGCTTGAAGCCCTTCTTCGCCACCCTGATCTCATACCTCTCCCCAGCCGGAACCTTCTGGATTACCGTGGGAGTGCGCTCCTTGCGTTCCTCCCCATCAAGAATAACCGCAGCACCAGGGGGAGTCGACCTGACAACGATAGTGGTCAGAAGCCTCTCCAATGAAGCCTGCACGGTCACGGATTTATCATCCTCCGGCTCCACCGTCTTCGCCCACGGCTTAAAACCCTTCTTCGCCACCCTGATCTCATACCTCTCCCCAACCGGAACCTCCTCAATCACCATGGGAGTGAAATCCTTCTGCCTCTTGTCATCGAAAAAGACCTGAGCATCTGGAGGGTCGGATTTGACCACAATCTTTCCAAAGGTCTTGGACGGTCCAGGTGCTGCAACGAACCTCTCCTCTTCCTTCGGGGGCCTTGGTGTTCTATGCATCCAGAAGTACCCACCCAGGACCAATGCCAAAACGAGAACTACAAATCCGGCTAGTAGCGCGTACCTTTTCCGCCTTGGGGGAATCTCCTTTGCCATCCCTTCAGCGACGGTCATGGTGGCATCGATGCTCGGGGCCTCCAACAAACCCTCACTCCGATAGGCCCTCTTCACGTCCTCGACGAAATCCTTCCCCGTTCGGTACCGGTTCGCCGGATTCTTTGCCAAAGACTTGGCGATAACCTCATCATAAAGGGTAGGGATGCTGGAATCGATCTGACTGGGGGGGGTCGGATCCTTATTGACGATATTGTACAGGAGCGCGGGGATGGTATCCCCGGCAAAGGGCTTCTCACCGGTCAGAAGCTGATAGAAAATAATCCCCAGGGAAAAGAGATCGGACCGGCCGTCGATCTCCCTTCCCGCGATCTGTTCAGGGGCCATATAGCTGGGGGTGCCTAGCAGGATCCCGGCCTGGGTAAGGGGAGATGATGCGGCGCCAACGGCTTTTGAGATCCCGAAATCGGTAATCTTCACCCTCTCTCCCTTGACCAGCATGATATTCGAAGGTTTCAGATCCCTGTGGACAATCCCCTGCCGATGGGTGTACTCCAATCCATCGCATATTTGGTCCATGATATCGATGATCTTCTCCATGGGTAAACGGATTCCCTTTTGGATCAAATTCTCCAGGGTATCCCCTTCGATATACTCCATGGCGATGTAAGCCGTCTCCTCATCTTCCCCCGTATCATAAATGATAATGATATTCGGGTGAACCAGTTTCCCCGTAGCCCGGACTTCCTTCTGAAAACGCATAACCAGGTCTTCCACATCCCTCGATTCCGCCAATCGATCTTTACGGATCGTCTTTAAGGCTACGATTCGATCGATCTTGGGATCGTACCCCTGGTAGACAACTCCCATGGCTCCCCGACCGATTTCCTTAATGATTTTATATCTGCCCAGGGTTTCCTTCATCTTCAACCAAAACCAATATATGGATGTACAAAGGACGAAATTAAATGCGAAACGATGATAAAACCTGGGTTTAGGTATGTCAAGGACTATCCACGCCATCTCCCTTTCGTTCATCTCACCATCCATCCATGGAGCGTAGGGGGGAAAATTTGTTTCTGGAGTTTCCTCTGAAAAAAGCATGAAATTACTCTAACTTGCTAAAAAAGTTACATAAATTAGAATGAACAAATGCCAAAGCCCCAATTAAAAATAAATGCCAAATGTCAAAGCTCAAAGCTCAAAGCTCAAATAAATACCAATAATACAATGCCAAGTTGAAATTTCATTTGACATTCTTAGTTGACATTTGAATTTTGACATTTGGAATTGCTATTTGGGTGGCTCAAAGGAATTTGGGCGATCGGGCGTTGGGAAGAGCCCAAAAGTCCGGAAACTCCTCAAAATTTGTTTTCCTTGACAGTTCGTTCCCCATGGAATACGTTTATAGGAGCAGTATTTCTCAAAAAAGAGCTTGGAAGCAGATCTATGGTTTGGAAAAATGGGCAAACCCGGAGATGAGGGCTAACCATATGGTTTTCGTCATTATGGCAGGGGGGACCGGAACCCGATTCTGGCCCTTGAGCAGGGAAACAAAACCGAAGCAGTTTCTGAATATTATTGGCCAGCGTCCATTGATCGAGGAGACCATCTTGAGAATCTCCCCTCTGGTTGATGAAGAGCGGGTGTACGTGGTGATTAATCGAGCTCACCGAGAATTGACAAGGGAGATTTTCAAGGACTCCAGTATTCAAATCCTCGAGGAGCCCTATGGACGAAATACGGCACCCTGTATTGGATTAGCCGCCATCCACATAAAGAGGAAATGGGGAGATGTCCCAATGGCCGTGTTGCCAGCGGACCATTTCATCGGCGATGGCGAGCTTTTCAGAACCACATTGCGAGCTGGTATCGAGCTGTCTCAAATGGGGGGGATTGTCACCATCGGAATACTCCCGGTCAAGCCGGAGACAGGATATGGGTATATAAAGCGGGGAAGGAGATGCGATTCCATCAACGGGCAGGAGGTATTCGAGGTAGACCGTTTCGTGGAAAAACCCGATGAAAAAAGGGCGCTCCTTTACATGAGGGAAGGAAATTACCTTTGGAATTCTGGAATCTTTATCTTTCGCACAGACGTCTTCCTCAACGAGGTACGGAATTATCTCCCTAATCTATATCAAGGACTCACGGAAATCGATGGGGTATTGGATGGAGATCGGTACCAGGCAACCCTGGAAAGGGTCTATCCCGACCTGGAAAGCATATCCATCGATTACGGAATTATGGAAAGGACGAAGGAGCCCGTTTATACCATTACGGGAAATTTTGGCTGGAGCGATGTGGGGAGTTGGCAGGCCCTCTTCGAATTGAAGGGCGATCAAAAGGACGCCAACGGCAATATGGTTGAAGGATTGGCGACGATTATTGACAGTCGCGACAGTTTCATCATCAATCGATCCGAAAAGTTGGTTGCGCTTCTCGGGTCGAACCAAATATTGGTGGTCAACACCCCCGATGCCCTGTTGGTGGCGGACTTAAATCGATCCCAAGAGGTCAGGGCGATCGCGGAAGCCATCAAGCGGAAGGGCTTGTTAGACTGGGTTTGAGAAATGGACTTCAATCCAAACGTATTTCGGGAATATGACATCCGGGGAATCGTCGATCGAGACTTGACCGAGGATTTCGTCTATCTTTTGGGAAAGGGTTGCGGGACCTACTTTGCCGACAATAAGGTAAAGAGAATAGCCCTCGGCCGCGATTGCCGCCTGAGCTCTCCCTCCTTCCGTAATAGGTTCCTGGAGGGGATTACGGAAACGGGATGCCACGTGATCGATGTGGGAGTCGTTCCCACTCCTCTGCTCTACTTTACCATCTTCGATCTGAATATGGAAGGTGGCATTCAGATCACGGGAAGCCATAACCCACCGGATAACAACGGATTTAAGGTCTGTCTGGGCACCTCAACTATCTATGGAGAGGAGATCCAGAAGATCCGCCTCATTTTGGAATCGGGGAAGTTCAGGAAGGGAAAGGGGACTATTGAGGAAAGGGACCTTGCCCCCAGCTATAAGGAATACGTACTGAATCACCTTTTCCCGGGAAATGTGAGGCGAAGGGTAGTGGTCGACGCCGGAAATGGAACGGGAGGGGTAATCGCTGTTCCCCTCTATCGGGAAATGGGATTCGAGGTTATACCCCTTTTTTGCGAGCCAGACGGCCATTTCCCGAACCACCATCCCGATCCAACGGTTCCCAAAAATATGCAATCCCTTATCGAGAAGGTAGCCCTCGAGAGGGCTGATCTCGGAATCGCCTTCGATGGGGATGCCGACCGTATCGGAGTGGTCGACGAATCCGGAACCATCATATGGGGAGATCAATTGATGATCATCTTTTCCCGCTCGATTTTGAATGAATCCCCCGGTGCCACCTTTATCGCCGAGGTCAAGTGCTCCCAGACCCTATTCGATGATATCGCCAAACATGGAGGAAACCCCATCATGTGGAAAGTGGGCCATTCCCTCATCAAGGCCAAGATGAAGGAGGAACGGGCATTGTTGGCGGGGGAGATGAGCGGACACCTCTTCTTCGCTGATCGCTATTTCGGATATGATGACGCTATTTATGCCGGGGCCCGATTACTGGAGATCCTCTCCCATAACAGGGAAGGTCTTTCTGCCCGACTATCGGACATACCCAAAATGGTGAATACCCCCGAAATCAGGATAGAATGCCCAGAGGATAAGAAATTCCGCGTTGTCCGGCAACTGGCCGATGAGTTCCAAAGGGAGTATCACGTTATCGACATTGACGGCGCAAGGGTTCTTTTCCCAGATGGCTGGGGGCTGGTTCGTGCATCGAATACACAAGCAATTCTCGTTCTGAGATTTGAGGCCTCAAGCCAAGAGAGTATGAGGAAAATTCAAAATCTGGTCATGGAAAAGCTGACCCCCTTTCTGGAATAGGTCTCACCCTCACCAAGACCCATCCTAAATGGCCTACCTTCCCACCCTCGAGGCAAATACCACAAATAAGGAGTTACATTTTTGTTTTCCGTATACAGTATCGTAACAATTTGAAATTGGAATTTTTCTTACATTTACACCACTTATCACTCATTTACGTGGGTTGATCGGAAAGATGAGATCGATTTCTGGTATTAATATTGCTCTTCTTTTCCGTGGGCTGGGGAAAGGAGGAAAATCGATGGACGATGCAAAAAGGAGGCTTATCCTGTTCGTCCTTTTCCTATCCACTTCACTGGCGATATTTTTCGCCTTTCTCACATTTACGGCATCAATTTCCTGACCGAATTGGGGAGCTCGGGTAAATCGGATCGAGCGGACGGGATGCATTATACGCCCGAACGATCCCTTACGTTTCAGGGCTCGGGAAAACCCATGGGGGTGAGGATGATGAAATATTGACATGGCAAAACGTAGGAAAAGTCCTTTATTGCCTTTTCTCCTCATCCTCCTACCGATACAGTGTATATTCCTGCCAGCCAACTCCCTCGCGAATTATCTTACCTTATCATGGGACCTCAACACGGTGCCAGACCTCGCCGGTTATCAAGTATATTATGAAACTGCCTCCCGGGAATATGTTTATTCCATCGACGTTGGGGATATCATAGCCTATCGATTGGACGATTTTCTGGATGGCGTGACGTATTTCATCGCCGTGACCGCTTATGATACCTCGGGAAACGAGAGCGACTTCTCCAATGAAGTCTCTGTAATGGTAAATGATACATCCTCCTCAAACACTACCGCCGTGCAAACCGGCTCAGAAGGCGGGTACACAGAATGGGGTTGCTTCATCGCGACGGCGGCTTTTGGCTCATCATGGGAACCTCACGTTCGAGCTCTGTGCGATTTCAGAGACCATTACCTTATTAGAAAAAGCCAGATCGGGAAACCCTTCATCAGAGACTATTATCGATACAGCCCCTTTATAGCACAAAACATCGAGACCAATCCATCGCTGAAGGCCACCTTGAGAATGTCCCTTGCCCCCTTGGTTATTTTGAGTCAATTTCTGGTGAGATCCACCTTGACCGATAAGATCGTCTATTTCCTTTTTGTGCTCTGCTACTCCCTCTGCATCTTCAGTTGGCTCCTCAAAAACAACCCTGGTATTTAGCCGCCGTAGTGATCTACCCCACAGGGCCTTTTTATTCCTTCCCTGGAAAAGGGCTCGAGATCGAAGGGAATGCGATTACATTTTCGTTATTGACAAATCTTACACTTGCTGTTTTAATAGTAATAACTTTTTCGTAATCCATTGCGGGTTACATTTATCGTCATTCTCTAGCGGGGATACGGTATGTTTCATGTCTTGGTCGTTGAAGAGGATGTTGGATTATGCCACCAAATGGTACAGGCCCTGATCGATAGCGGCTACGAGGTGGAAATGGCCTTCAATGCACAGGAGGCCACAAATAAGATCGAACGGAACAACTACGATCTTATCCTCACCCAGTTGTCTTCGGCCCAAGTCGATGGATACCACATCCTCAAGAAGGCCAAGGGAAGGAATAAAACCACCATTATCATCGTCACCACCGACACGGAAAAAAGCCATACAGCCTTTGAGGCTATAAACCGGGGGGCTCATGGCTTTATTGAAAAGCCATTTAGCAGCGCGCAATTGATCCTTGAAGCAAAGGAGGCCCTGGAAAAAAGAAGCCTCTCCTATGACCTGGATTATCTGAGGCATCAACAGGATACCATCTATGAGCCGGAAAATATCGTTGGGGAAAGCCCCCAACTCAAGGCCTGTCTATCCACCTCCCTGAAAGTCGCCAAGACCGATTTTACCATCCTGCTCACGGGGGAGACCGGTGTGGGCAAGGAACTCATCGCGGGGCTCATCCATTACACCAGTTTGCGGAAAAGCAAGCCTTTCATTAAGGTAAACTGCGCCGCCCTCCCCGAAACCCTTTTGGAGAGCGAACTCTTCGGACATGAAAAGGGGGCCTTCACCGGGGCCATAAACCAACGAATCGGTCGCTTCGAGCAGGCCAACGGGGGGTCCCTCTTCTTGGACGAGATCGGTGATATGAGCCTCAGGACTCAGGCCAAGGTATTGAGGGCCATCGAGCGAAAAGAGTTCGAAAGGGTGGGGGGAGGCAGAACCATTAAGGTCGATCTACGTTTCATTACCGCCTCCAACAAAAACCTGGCCAAGGAGGTTCAGGAAGGCAATTTTCGGGAGGACCTGTTTTACCGGCTGAACGTGGTCAGCATCCGCACACCCCCCCTTCGGGAACGAAAGGAGGACATTATTCCCTTGGCCGACTATTTCCTGCGCAAATGCTGCAACGATTTGAAGAAAACATGCAGGAGCTTCTCCCCAGAAGCCCACAAATATATGCTGGACTACCACTGGCCGGGAAATATCCGGGAGCTGAGGAATATGGTGGAGAGGGCGGCCCTGTTTTCCGACGGGGAAATCATCGGAATGGACGGCTTCTCGGCCGGGGAAACCCCTCCCCGTCCCGAAGAGAGAAGGGAAAAGGGGATTATATCTTCTCTCGAGGGGATGACCCTCAAAGAGGCGGAGAGGGCGCTCATGGTAAACGCCCTGGAAAAGAACAATTGGGTTCAGAAAGACGCGGCCAAACTCCTTGGCATCAGCAAAAGGGTGATGAACTACAAAATCAAAATGCACGGCATTCAAAACCAAAGGTGGAGAAGAGGGAAATAAGCACCAGAGCTCAAAGCCCAACTCCCCGCCCAGCCATCATCTCCTCACTCAGAGAGATCATCAGGATTGCCTGCTTCTGGTTTTTTTGAGGTTGAGTAACCCCTTGTATTCCTTGACCGTTCTAATATCCACGATTTAATCTTCAGTTTCCATCTTCATACCGGACATCATGTTGAAATTAACCATGCGCGGGGACCTTTTGCCCCACACAATGGGGGGGCATGGTCATCAACCTTGGGTTTAGTAGCTCGCCGCCACCATTCCAGAAGCTTGGAATGGCCCACTGCCTCCGGCCGAGGAAGGTAAAGATTCGCCCCTGGCTTCCCCCGTCGGGGTTAAAGGGGTTGTTGAACGAACCAGAATGGTCCTAGGTGATTTGAAGCTCAAGCTTTTCGAACTTTCCCAGGAAATCAGCATTTTCCGCGATATCAAAAGAGGAAGGGCCAGGAGGGACGATCAATGAACAGTCCAAGACTTCATTGCGGCAGAGTTGCTTAGATTCGTGAATTACAGGAGTATCAATGTCAATTGATCTTGCCCGTGCTCCATTGGCCAGGAGGCGAGTCCCACCATCAATAACTCGCTTTATCCTGAGGACTTTACTCTGGAAATGTGTGAGGATGGCTGGGAGAAGGATGACTAAAATGAGAAAAAGGAACTGCCTCCAGGCATGAATGCTTGTCTTCAGATAGGACTTCCCAACCCACCACTGCAAAAAACTGCGTATCCCAAAATTCGCGGGGTTTCTCGGGCTATTGAGCTTGGTGTCCAGGTTCCTTCCTTTTTTTTTTCTTCAATTCTGCCTTGATCATCTCCGCGAAGCCCTGGGGACCCTGATTCTTCAAGAGCCTTCCATTAACAAAAATAGCAGGAATGCCAAAGACACCTGCCCGCTGGCC
>JAUWDQ010000311.1 GCA_030608745.1 Pseudomonadota bacterium
ACGGGGGAGAGGATGCCTCTGGTCAAAGTTTACAGTACGGGTAAAAAGAAAGTCTCGGAGATAAAATTAGACGAGCAGATCTTCAACACGGAGATCAAGGGGTACCTGCTTCATGATGTTGTCCGAATGCAGCTGGCAAAAAGGAGGGCTGGAACGGCCTCGACCAAAAATCGGTCCGCGGTCAGGGGGGGGGGCAGGAAACCTTATAAGCAAAAAGGGACTGGAAGAGCCAGGGCTGGTACGATCCGATCTCCTCTCTGGAAAGGGGGAGGGGTTATCTTCGGTCCTACCCCGAGGGATTTTGATTTTGGCATTCCCAAGAAGGTGAGGAAACAGGCCCTGAGAATAGCCTTAAGTGTGAGGGTTGGGGAGGGAAAGTTGCTGGTTCTCAACCAGTTCCAGTTAAAGGAGATTAAGACGAAATCTTTCTTAGAGGTCCTTAGTCGTTTCGGCGTGGAAAAGGCCCTTATCATCATCGGGGGGGAAAATTTCAACCTTGAGCGGTCGGCCAGAAATGTACCAGGGGTTAAAGTATTGAGGGTTGAAGGGTTAAATGTTTACGATATCTTGCATCACGAAAATTTAATTCTCGTCAAAGATGCCGTTGAGAAAATCCAAGAGAGATTAGCATCATGAGGGAAGTCCACGATATCATCATCAGCCCACTGGTAACGGAGAAGAGCACGACCCAACGGGAAGGCCAAAATCAATACAGCTTTAAGGTAAACAAGAGGGCTAATAAGATTGAGATCAAGGAGGCCGTTGAACGCCTATTCAAGGTAAAGGTGAGGGAAGTTAGGACTGCTACGATCAGGGGGAAAGTGAAGAGACTGGGAAAACGGTTTGGTAAAAGGCCCGATTGGAAAAAGGCCGTCGTCACCGTGAAGGAGGGGGATCGGATCGACTTCTTTGAGGGAGCCTAGCTCCGATCCTTGTTTGGGAGCTTAATCCATGGGAAATGTGAAATATAGACCTACTTCACCGGGGAGGAGATTTCAGACCGTCTCCACCTTTGAGGAAATCACCCGGGGCAAGCCCGAAAAGGGGCTCCTAAAGCCTCTGAAGAAGAGTGGCGGTAGGAACAACTATGGGAGGATGACCATCCGCCATGTGGGGAGGGGGCACAAGAGAAGATATAGGATTATCGATTTCAGAAGGGATAAGAGGGGTATACCGGCGAAGGTGGCCTCCATTGAATACGATCCAAATCGGTCTGCTCGAATTGCCCTCCTGCAGTATGTGGACGGTGAAAAGAGATATATCATTGCTCCTGTGAACCTGAATGTGGGGGAGACCATCGTCGCGAGTGAATCGGCCGACATCAAACCCGGCAATGCCCTTCCCTTGCGAAATATCCCCTCTGGGAGTGTTATTCACAACGTCGAATTGAAACCGGGAAAGGGGGGGCAGATTATTCGGAGCGCCGGCTCCAATGGCCAGCTCTTGGCGAAGGAGGGGAAATACGCGCGCATTCGCCTTCCTTCCGGAGAGATCCGCCTTGTATTGTTGGACTGTTTTGCCACTATTGGACAAGTCGGCAATATTGATCATGAAAATATTTCCCTGGGAAAAGCGGGTCGGCGAAGGTGGTTGGGAAGGAGGCCTCGGGTTAGAGGGGTAGCCATGAATCCAGTCGATCATCCCATGGGTGGCGGCGAAGGCAAGAGCTCCGGAGGAAGGCATCCGGTTACCCCTTGGGGTGTTCCGACCAAGGGCTTCAAGACGAGGAAAAATAAGGCTACGGATAAGTATATCGTCAAGAAGAGAAAATGAGTCTGCTCAGATGGCGGAGGTGGACCAATGGGACGGTCAGTTAAGAAGGGTCCCTTTGTCGACGAAAGTCTGTTGATGAAGGTCAGAGAGGAACAGGGTGGGAAAATTATCAAAACGTGGTCGAGACGCTCTACCATCTTGCCCGAGATGGTTGGCATTACCATTGGTGTTCATAACGGGAAGAAATTTTTCCCCATCTTCATCAGCGAAGAGATGGTGGGCCATAAATTGGGAGATTTTTCCCCCACGCGGACCTTTCACAGCCATGCCGGGGATAAGAAAACGAGGATAGCGGGAAAGAAGTAGCGGAACTGAGGAGAGGAGAGCCGTGGAGGTTAAAGCGAGGGCGAAATTCATTAGGACCGCACCCAGGAAAGCCCGCATGGTAACCGAGTTGGTAAAGGGGAAGGGGGTTGGAGATGCCTTAAACATCCTGGCCTTTACGAAAAAGGCCCCCGCAAAGATCGTTGCCAAACTGCTTAGATCCGCCGTTGCGAATGCAGACCAAATGAAAAATATTGATGTCGACACCCTTTTCATAAAAGAGATCACCGTTGATCAGGGGCCGACTATGAAGCGGTTTCGGCCAAGGGCCATGGGGAGGGCCACCATTATTCGAAGGAGGATGAGCCACATTACGGTGGTCTTGGAGGAAAGTTATTAGACCAATTTTGGGAGGATACAACAGTGGGCCAAAAAGTTCACCCCACGGGTTTTCGCTTGGGAATTATTAAGACCTGGGATTCACGAT
>JAUWDQ010000126.1 GCA_030608745.1 Pseudomonadota bacterium
AGCCCGAATGGAACCGGAGAAGTGTATGGTCTTCTCCATCCGGTTAAACCTCAATGAGGTGGAGGAAAGACACCTGACCCTTATTCCTGGCATCGGCTCAAGGTTGGCCCAAAGGATCATCCATTACCGATCTAAGAACGCAGGCTTTCGGAATATGGAGGAATTGATGGAAGTTAGGGGGATCGGCGAGAAAAAATTGCGAAACCTCGAGCGATATCTGATCATTCCAGAGGGATAGGGAACTGTTGATCATATTGGAACTCAGGGGCTTTGCCCCAACGGGAACATCCCAACTGGCATCCCAACTGGAATATTGGAATACTGGAACGATGGGTAAAGATAAATGGAAACAAAAGATCTGTTTCTTCCCCTTTTACTCCCCATTATTCCATTACTCCATCATTCCAACATTCCATGTGGTTATTCCATTATTCCAATACTCCAGATGAGATCTGCCATCATTCCACTTCTCCGGCAAATTCCGCTCATGGGCAAGGATGTTCGCCATAAGCAAGGAGAGTTCTCCATGTCTGTTCCTTGAAAGTTTCATCTCAATTTCTTATCATGTAGGTACTCCGAAGGGAGACACGGTCGGCAAAATGGGATAGGATGGGAGAATGAGCGGAATGGAGGATAAGGTAAAAATCCTGGGACTTTTCGGAAGTCCCAGGCGTGGGGGAAATACGGACCTGGTGCTGGAAGAAATGCTCAAGGGGGCAGAGGAGGGGGGTGCGCAAATCGAGAGGATCATTATCTCCGAGCTCAAGTTCTCCCCCTGTATAGAATGCCACGGGTGTGATGAGACGGGGGAGTGCGTCCTCGATGACGACATGGAGAAAGTCTACCCGAAGCTCTTGGGGGCGGATTGGATCATTCTGGCCTCCCCCATCTTTTTTTACGGGGTCACGGCGTGGACAAAGGCCCTCATAGACCGCGTTCAATCCTTATGGGTGAGAAAATATCGCTTGAAGCTAACACCAGGGGACCAAGGAAGGGGGAGAAAGGGATTTTTTATTTCAGTGGGAGCCACCAGGGGGGCAAAGCTCTTTGACGGTGCCATGCTCACCGTGAAATATTTTTTCGACGCTTTAGGCCTGGAATTCGCAGGACAGTTGCTTTTCAAGGGCGTAGAGGGCAAGGGAGATATCCGGACCCATCCCACTGCGCTCCGAGAGGCCTTTGAGGTTGGAAAGGCTTCAGTGAACAGAACCCTGAAGGAGAGAGGATAAAGGGGTGTTGCAGTGCTGCGGTGCTGCAGTCATGCGGTTGGGGCGTTGCACATTCAAATGAGTTTTGGAACGAAGTAGCGCCTTGGGCGCTCATTTGCAGTGAAGCAGGGTTTAGAATGGTCGGAGAAAATTTTTGGCCAGCGAAGAACGACCTTTTCAGAAATCTGATAAATCGACATTGTAGGAGCATACCCTTGGTCCACAATACCTGTCGGAGGAATGAAAGGTGAAATCAAAAAAGAGCAGTGCACTCGATGCGATTAAGGCTGCAATGGAGGCCGAGATGGATGCCCATAATTTCTATTCCAAAGCAGCCCAGAAAACGAAAAACCCTAAGGGAAGGGACATGTTTTCCCAGTTGGCCGATTTCGAAAAGAATCATTTCCACCATCTGAAGGCCCTCTATGATTCCCTGAAGGGAGAGGGAAAGTGGATCGACTACTCCGGAACCACATTTTCCGATAAGGGAAAGATGATCAGCACGGGTTTGTCCATAGAGAAGGAGGTGAGATCTCAGGCTGATGATCTGGATGCCCTTTCCATTGCCATTAAAGAGGAAAGAAAGGCCCAGAAGCAGTACCTCGAGATGGCGGAAGAGATCGCGGATCCCCTTGGGAAGGACATGTTCAAGAAATTGGCCAGGGAGGAGGAGCTACACGAAAGAATATTAAACGACCAATTTTACACCCTAAACAACAATGGCGTTTGGACATGGGGAGATTGAATCAGAGGCGGAATGGAAGACAAAACTATAAGGCATTCCTCTCCTTGAGACCCTCTTTTAGATACCCGAGAAATTCCTCCGCCTTTTCCGTAGGAGGCCTTGTTACCAAACTAATGACGATGAAGGCAACCAAACAAACGAGCCCTCCCCAGACCGCTGGCCAGTGGCCCAAAGGCCTAATGCCAGAAAATTGGAGAAAGCCCGTGACCACCCCACCGAAAATCATGCTGCAGATAGCCCCTGCTGCAGTCCCCCTTTTCCAGAAGAAGGCCCCGAATATAGCCGGAACCGTCATGAGGAGCCCCGCCGATGCCGCCACGGAGAGTGTGGCGATGGGCCCCAGCCTTAAATATCCGAAAATCATGGCCACTATGGAGATTACCGGTATCACCCATTTCCCCAACCTGAGCTCCGTCTCCTCCGAAGCCCGCGGCCTAAATCCCCTATAGAGATCCCGGGCAAACATGGAAGACAGGGTAAGGAGGATAGAATCTATGGTGGAGATGGCCGCCCCCAAAATCCCCACCATTACGATAAGGGCCAGAATATCTGGGATGAAGGGCTGGGAAAGAAGGGTTGGCGTAGCCAGATCGGCTCTCGCAAGGCCCGGGCTTAACACCTTCGTGGAAAAACCCCACATGACGGAGACCAGGGTATAGATGAACCCGAAGATGAGAAATCCCCCCAACATCCTCCGCATGGCACTCATTGACTTGGGGATGAAGAGCCTCTGGCTGACCTGTGGGTTGGAGATGCAGAAGAAAAACCAGGGGAGCGTCAGGCCAATGTAGGCCTTCAGGTTGAAAAGGCCCGGCCCGGGAACGGTCAACCATTGGGGGTAATCCGTCTCTAGTGTGACGAAAAAGCCCCCAAAACCTCCGAAATAACGATAAATCACAAAAAGCAGGACGAGCACCGATGTCACCAGCATGATTAAGGCCTGGAGGCTATCGGTCCAGGCCACTGACCTCAGGCCTGCTATCCAGGCCCAGACGATAGCCAGCAAAGTAGCCAGGATGAGGCCCACCCAGAAGGGAACCGCCCCTGCCGATAGACCCCCCAAGAGGTACCCAACACCCATCAGCTGAACGGCGGCATAGGGGATGAGGAAGATCAAACAGACCAATGTGGTTACCACGGCAACCCATCGGCTTTGATATCGATCGCCCAGGAGCTCAGCCGGGGAAATATATCCATACCTCTTCCCCACCAGCCAAAAACGCGGACCGAAAAAGACCGCCAGCACCAAACCCGAAAGGTAGGTCAGCTCAAACCCCAAGGCCCCCACCCCATGCTTATAGGTCAAGCCGGCCAAACCGACCATCATAAAGGCGCTGTAGGTTGTGGCGCTGTATGTGAGGGCCGCAACAAATCCCCCTACCCTGCGATTCGCCAAAAAATACTCGGTGATTCCCGCACCCATTCCTTTTCGGGACATATAGGCCATCCACGTTGCCAGGGCGATGTAAATGGCGACGACGAGTAGTATGTAATATGAATTCATGCTCTCTCTCCTCAATCCCTCCACTTCCACAGGAGGACAAATATGGAAACGATAGCCGCTATTGCAAAGAGGTTCCAAAAAAGGAAGGCCCCATGGAACTTGCTCACCCCTGAAAGTAACGTGTAGGGTACCGTGTAGTCCAATAGGAGCAGAAAACCGAACCATGTGATCCAGCCCCATCTTTTTCCCTTCATATGCAAAACCCTCCCTTCCGATTTGTTACATTCATTAAGCGAAATCCCTCAGATTTTACGGAACTTCATAATCCAGGAGGAAATGGCACGCTATCCTCGCAAGCCCAGCTTCTGTCCCACCTCCTCTAAGCTCCTGATCACATCATCTCCACTACGGCTCCACGACCGATCGATATGCAAGGCTTTGATACCCCGTCCCTTTGGAGCGATGTAGTCGAACTCCCAGTGATCCCCCACATGCAGTATCTCCTGGAAGTTGATTCCGAGGAGTTGACATATACGTCCGTAAAACTCCGCGGTTTTCTTGATTTGCCCGAAGTCGGAGGTGGCCGAAAAAATCCGGGAGAAATATCTCCGAAGTTCTGCCACTTCAACTTCGATATCGATAAACTCCCGTGTGGCATTAGAAATGATGATGAGCCTGTAGTCGGGAGACAGGCCTTGGAGCACCTTTGAGACCTCAGGATAGGTTTTGATCTTGTGGGAGAAACGATTCAGCAACGGTTTCCAATGGGCATTGAGCTGGAAAAAATTGAACCAATACTTGATATCGTACCACTCCAGGAACCCATCACCCACCTTGCGGTATTCCCCCTCCACGACCTCCTTGGCCTCATCAAATGGCATCCCTCTCTTTTCGGAATAGAGCTGGGGGATCCCCACACCCCATACCCATTCGCTAAATTCTGGCTCCACCAGGGTTCCATCCAGGTCAAAGGAGATGACCTTTATCCTTTCCGGAGTCATTTTTCCTCCTCATTCCCCGCAAATGGGAGATCTTCCCATGGAATCAGACCATCTCCAGCACGATGTCGTCGATGCTTTCCACCCTCTCTTGAGCCAAGTCAACTATGGCTACCGTCCTGATGGGTAGGTAGGCATAAGAGGTAAAGATGGTCAAGCACCGCTTCTTAAACATAATTGGATTTGCGTTGGGTTGGTGGGATCGAATGAGTACCTGTCTTTCGAATTGATCCATGAGCCGGTGAAAGTAATCCCGCCCATACTGAGGACGCCCCCAAAACCCACCCAGATCATTTCCCGACCGATCTTGGAAGTCCCCCCACATAATCTGATCCCAATTCTCATCCCCGGTTTCGATATCATTGATATCTTCGAGCCTTTCCACGTCGGGCAAGGATCCATGGACCCCAATTACCCCGTTGGGAGTCGAAACGGCATAGGGAAGCTGAGCAAGGGTCTGACCATACCGCTCCTTCTCCCCATCGGTGAGACTAAGCCAAAAGTTGGCGGGGTAGAACTCTTTTACGATATATCCCTCATGATTTCCCATAAGCATGATGACATCGGTGGGATGCTGTAACTTCATCGAGAGCAGGTAGTGGATATTCTCCCGGGAGGCCTCCCCTCGATCGACATAGTCTCCCAAGAAAACCACCTTCTGATGATCAGAGAGATACCTCTCCATTACCGATCTGCTGGCTTCCAGGTCGCCATGGGTATCCCCCACAAAGACGGCCTTACCGGTATTTGGCAGATGGATCAACTTAGGCTCCCCCCGGAATACCTCTTCCGCCTGTTCCAATAAGGATTGTTTCTCCCTCTCCATAGCCTCCGTTCCAATGAAATCCCGTTCAACGTCCGGAAATACAGTTTGGGAGCTTAATCCGAGGCCATCACCTTCACGTGAAGCTTTCTGCTCCTTGGCCCATCAAATTCGCAAAAATAGATCCCTTGCCAAGTCCCTAAGAGCAATGTTCCCGCCTCGATGAAGACCGTTTCAGAGAACCCGATGACGCTTGCCTTTATGTGGGCGGCGGAGTTTCCCTCGATGTGTCTATACTGATCATCAAAGGGAATGACTTTATTCAATTGCATTACGATATCCTGATGGACGCTGGGATCGGCATTCTCGTTGATGGTGATAGCGGCAGTTGTGTGCGGGACAAAGAGATAGCAAATCCCGCCCCGAGCCTTGGATTCACGAACAACATCTTGAATCTTACCGGTGATATCAATGAACTCCGTCCTGGCCCCGGTTTGGATTTGGACCGTTTTGATCATAGGTGATTGACCCCGCTTTGCCCTCTTTCATACCATACCTAACCCTTCATATCAAGGGCCGCGTTTAATAAAAGCCTAAGCTGGCAAAAGTAACTGCCGACTGAGTCTCCGGGTTTTGACTCTGGGCATACTTCAGGAGCTTTCCCCTCTTGACCCCGTTGATACTCAATAAGACATAGATAGCAGGGAACCCGCAAATTCGACGACGGTCACCCTCTTTTTGAATGGAATCATAAAACCCCTCGGCATCCATTTTCTCAACATAGGCCAACATTTCTAAATCACTTACCCGCGTCTCACTCAGCATAGAGGAGGCGGGATCTCCATCGCCAAACTGCAACCCGATATGGGACAAATCGGCACTGGCTATCAAGCAGACCTCTCGATCAATGGACCTAGCTGCCTCTTTTAGGCCTTCTATGAACTCACGGACTTGGGGAATCTCCCGGGGGGAGATGGACTTTTCGATTGCCTCGTGAAATGACCGACACAATATGGGGACGATCTCCAACGGTTTGCCTGGGTAGAGATATTGGAGGAAGATCAACTGGAATTCTATTGAATGTTCCCTTTTATGGACGAATTCATCCTCGAAGGGGTCCCAGTGGCATGCCTTCGATAATGCCTCGACAAAAGCCTTGTTGGCCTTCACCATACCCAAGGGGGTCCTGAAATCTTTAAGGGTCAGAGCGAAATAATTCTTCATCCCGCAATGGGCCGTCCCCAGGATGATGAAGAGATCTGCATTGGATCTCTCCCTCACCTCTTTATGGGCAAAAGCATAACATGGGCCACCCCTCTGAAAGTCGATATGTGGGGCGATGATTCCCTTGAGCGTCCCCGAGGGATTCTCCCTGCACGGCTCACCGGGCCCGTCGGGCGGGGAAAAATACCTCTCGATCTGTCCCCTCAATGTAATGGAATCCGAATCGTAACTCGTCCCGGTGAAAGCGGCCTCCCTAATGCGGGACAGCCGAAAATCCCCCTTCTCCTTCTCGATCGTATCTCTAAAGTGGTCGCTATCCAGCAGCAGCTGGGCGTCCAATTGCTCGATGATCTCCTCGATCTTCTCCCTGTACATCAAATCCCCATACTTCCTCATATATTCCGCCTGAATGTCGAGGATAGAGTGT
This sequence comes from Pseudomonadota bacterium, assembly GCA_030608745.1. Lineage (GTDB taxonomy): Bacteria > Desulfobacterota > BSN033 > WVXP01. Next base: position 6,810 of record JAUWDQ010000126.1, read on the forward strand.
TTCCCATCAAATAGGCTTACGATAAAGAAGAGGGGGAGCGGGAGGAATACCGCCCTTTGACTGAACCCTTGGGGGTCTTGAATACAGATCATTTGCTGCCCTTGGACTGGAGTGGGAAAGGCATTGACGCCCCTCAATTTAGGATAATCCATGACGTGCTACCATCTCCGTATGATCCTTTCCCCATCGCCGAAAAAAACAAAAAACCCCCTTCGGGGTCTCCTGGTGGGCGCATGTTAAACCCGTAAAATATTATAGATGGAATGGATTGGCGAGTCAACCGAGGACGTTTCTCGTGTCCTCCCCACCATCGAGATACTCTTCATGCCCGCAGGGAAAACCCTTGCAGAAACCACAATGGTGGGATTTCTCGGTGTCTCTCCTGATAAGAAACAGGGTCACAAGACTCCCATCAAATCGCCAGGTCCAATCCGAAGAGCGCGGGACTCATACGGGCGGTTGTGGAGAATTCTCATGTGCCGGTCATCGAGACCGGTGTGGGCAACTGCCATATTTATGTGGATGAATCAGCTGATCTTGAAAAAGCAGTGGCCATCACGGTCAATGCGAAAACACAACGCC
>JAUWDQ010000213.1 GCA_030608745.1 Pseudomonadota bacterium
GCGTTAAAGGAGCCGACAAACGTGTCATAGGAAAAAACGTTCTGTGCCGGCAACAATTGGCCTCCAAAATCAGTTATGTGCACAGAACGATACTTGCTGAGATTTACCGACGGATCCTGCCAAATCAAAACGTTGCGGGCCCCTCTTCTCATCCCCTGGATATACCCCCTGGCGTTGAACGTATGATCGGGGTAATCTTTGAAGCTCTTAGATGAAACCGGAACGCTTCGTCTTGCAGAAGTTGTTGACCCAAATCCATACACCAATGCAATCGTGACTGCAACTGCGATGACATATACCATATACTTGTTACGCATAACCTGCCTCCTTTCCTCTTTCTACCGTTTTGTCAACACTAAAAGCAATTCCTGTGCCAAAAAATATCTACCCACAATGAGTTGAAATTACGGTAAAATCAGGATTGATTTCTGTTATTGCCGATCAAACACTGATAAATTTTACGGATCCGTTGAAAAATTTCCACAATCTAAATTTGACGTCATTGTAAAAAGTCGAAATAAGACGGCAAAGAAAAAAGATCCAGATGCAAGGCGCGCAAATCCTGAGGAATGAGGCGTACATAGAAGTACGCTGCAATGATTTACCCTGTTAAATATTTTCTTTGTTTGATGTTACTGTTTTCAAGCAGCTTCTATATCCCATATCTCTTGATATAACCTGCCTTCAATTTAACAGGGCAGGGGATGCAGCGCAACGCCGCAGATGGACTTTTTACGAAGCCGTCAAAATTGGCTCAGGAAACGCAAGTCGTTACCGAAAAAATAGCGGATATCGTCGATACGATGTCTCAGCATCGCAATCCGCTCAGGCCCCATGCCGAAGGCATACCCGCTGAATTCCCTCGGATCATAACCGCCATTTTCCAAAACAACTGGATGTACCATACCCGCCCCCAGGATCTCCAACCACCCCGTTTGCTTGCATACCGAGCACCCTTTGCCCCCGCACAAAATGCAGTCGATATCCACCTCAACGCTGGGTTCGGTGAAGGGGAAATAACTACACCGAAAACGGACCTTCCGATCGGCCCCGAACATCTGACGACCGAACTCAATCATGGTCCCCTTCAAATCGGCAAGGGTAATTCGCCTCCCCACGGCGAGCCCCTCCACCTGGTAAAACATAAAATCCGACCGCGAGGAAACCTGCTCATACCGGTAGCATTTCCCCGGAAGGATAACCCGTATGGGATTGGGGCAAAATTGCCGCATTGCCCTGATCTGCCCCGGTGAGGTATGGGTTCGCAGGAGAACCCCTTCCCGCGTGGTGTAAAAGGTATCCCACATATCCCTGGCAGGATGTCCTGCGGGCATATTGAGCAGTTCGAAATTATTGAGCTCAGTTTCGACTTCGGGCGCCTCGAAGACCTGGAACCCCATCTTCGCGAAGATATCATAAATGGTCCGCAGGGTCTGAGTGCTGATATGGAGCCGGCCCGCATCGATTGGCCGACCCGGAAGGGTAACGTCAACCCGCTCCTGCAGGATGGCATCCCGCTGGAGGGTCTTCAATGCTTCAACCCTCTCTCCATAGGCACTTTCCAAAGCGGATCTTACTTCATTGGCCCGCTTGCCTGCCAAGGGACGCTTGTCTCCGGGGAGTTTGCCAATCGCTTGAAAGATATCCGTAAGCTCGCTTTTCTTCCCAAGGTATTTCACTCGCCACTCATCCAGCCCTGCTAGATCCCGTGAATCCTCCAAGGCACCTTTGGCCTTCTCCAACAAACTGTCTAATCGATCGAGCATAAATCGAATCCCTTCTATATTCTGAAGTCCTACGATTTTACCGAAACGCGAGGAAGAAAGAAAAGGGGTATTTCCGGCCCCCCATCTCGTCAAGGTGCATCACAGGGGTTTCCCCTTGGAGGTTATATTTCGGATTTTTACACGACAAAGACCCCATCAGTTCGAGCCCCGCAGTGCCCACATTTTCCGTCTTTCACATTATATTCGTTGATATGATACCCGGTTCTGCCGATCAGGAGTTTTCCGCACCGATAACAATAGGTGTTCTCCCACTCTCCGGCCGGTACATTGCCCACGTAGACGTACCGGAGCCCCATATCGAGCCCGATCTTTCTGGCTTTTGCCAGCGTTTCGACAGGCGTACGGGGTTGATCGTTGAGCTTGTGAGTCGGGTAGTATTGGCTGATATGCCAGGGAACATCCGCACCCAATTCCAATATAAATCTGGCGATCTCCTTTATTTCCTCCTCTGAGTCATTGTATGTGGGGATTACCAGAGTCGTAATCTCGATCCAGATGCCCAATTCTCGGTAGAGCCTGATGGAATCCAAGACGGGCTGAAGCCTGGCCCCACAGATTTTTTTGTAGAAATCATCGGAGAGGGACTTCAGATCGATATTGGCCCCATCCAAATAGGGCTTGATAGTCCGGAGTGCCTCAGGGGTGATGTAGCCATTGGTAACGAAAACATTTTTCATGCCCTCGAGGTTGGCCAATTTGGCCGTATCCAACGCGTACTCGAGAAAGATCGTGGGCTCGGTATACGTATAGGCGATGCTATCGCATCGGCTCTGCTTCGCGAGAAAGACCATTCGCTCAGGGGGTAAATCTTCCCCAAAAATCTCCCCGCTGCTTCCCACCTGGGAGATATTGAAATTTTGACAGTGAAGGCACTTAAAGTTGCACCCTACCGTTGCCACGGAGAATATGTTGGTACCGGGCATAAAATGGAACAGAGGCTTCTTCTCGATGGGGTCGATGGCTGTGGAAATCGCCCTCCCGTAGACGAGGGTGTACAGGGTCCCATCCCTATTTTCCCTCACCCCACAGATACCCCTCTTGCCGTCCCCTATCGTACACCGATGGAAACAGAGATGGCATTGGACAACGGGCGGTTCCTTTTTTTCGTAGAACATGGCCTCTTTCACCGACCACCCCTTCTATGCCCCGTCCCAGTGGAGTTTCTCCTTTTTTGAATACCAGTGAACCGGGTCGATATAGTATTCGTGCATATCCTGGAAGATAAGGAGGTGTCCTCTCTCCTCATAGGCCAGCTGCTGATAGAACTTCCTCTCGATAAGGGCCTTCGCCCTATCGGCCAAATCCTGATAGAACTTGATCCCCTTCTCCTCATATTCTCTGGCCATGGTAACGGCCTCGATATCATCGGTTTCAGCCTTGACGTTCTGATCCAACTCCTCCCTGGCCTCTTCAAAGATATTTTTCAAAGGACTCTTTGGGGTGAAAAGGGCAGGCCGATCCGGCCAATCACCCTTCTTGGCCAAGGAGTCGTAGACCTCTCGTATCCTCTCGATATGTTCCAGTTCCGCATCGGCAATGGATTGAAACATGAGTTGCCCATACTTCTGCTTGGTCTTTTTGCTAGCATCTAAGAAGAATCTCCGCCCATCCACCTCGAATTTGGTGGCCGCTCTTAAAGCGTCCAATCCCGATTGTTTCTCCATATTCCTCCCCTTTGCCGTTATCTTTTTAGGTTCTGCTTGGAATTATAAAATGAGTCCGGCCTAAAAGTCAAAAAACGGGGGGAAAAGCTTAGTCCACCTTCAATCCTTTCCACCGTCCTCTCCCAAAACGGAAAGCCATTAATGTCCCTTGAAAGGTCATGGAGGTAACCATTACGACCCATACCCCCGTCGCTCCATAGCCCAGGACGAGGGCAACCAAGAAGGCCAATGGTAGCCGGATAAACCACATTCCAATAATGATTACCCACATGGCCCCCCTGGTGTCACCGGCTCCCTGGAGGCCGCCTCCCAGAATCAGGCTCAACGCCATGAAGGGCACGGAAATCATATTAATCCTCAGGTAGCGGGTTGTTTCCTCGAGGACTGTCGCCTCCTTCGCTAAAAGGGAGGCAAAAGAGTGCGCTCGAACAAAGATCACAAAAGCGATGAGGCTCAATAGCACCATTCCCACCAGAGCGATATCCCACCCCACCTTTGAGGCTCTCTCGGCCTTTCCGGTCCCCAGATTTTGCCCCACAAGGACCGATGCTGCCATATTCAGGGCAAAGGCCGGAAGGAAGATGATGGCTTCAATTCTGAGGCCGTTCGTAATGGATGCCAGAGCGGTAATACCTGTATCTTCCAACCGCCCAAGGATATTATAGAGGACGATAGTCCCGGCATTCCAGGCTATCTGAAGTAAAGCACTTGGCCAACTGAGGTTTGCTATCCTCTTAATCGTAGCCAATGAAATGATCCAAGAATTAGTATAAATGGGCTTCCAGCGATGTGAAGAGAAAAAGACGAGGTTGATGCCCATTCCAATCGAGACCGAAATGGCTGTAGCCAGTGCAATGCCAGGATATCCCATTTTGGGGAAGGGGAAAATGCCGAAGACAAGGCCGAAATCCCCGATCACATTGATGGCGCTGACCAAGAACATGGTGAGAAGGGGCTTTTTTACCTCACCGCTTGCACGAAATATGGCGTTGGAGATAATCAAGAGGTAATTGGGCCCCAGAGAGAAGGCGAAGATTCTCAGAAAAGTCTCCGCAATTTCCCTAATACTCATTGGGAAACCTGCCGTGGCGATAATCTCCCGGTAGAAGATAAGGCCGGAT